>CAYMGW010000154.1:0-5900 GCA_964390085.1 uncultured Tissierella sp. | reverse complement strand
ACTTCTAAAACTACATTATGAATTCTTACCCAATCACCACGTTTTGCATCCATTTAAATCCCTCCAATTTTATCAGTTATCAGTTCTCAATTAACAATTAACAGTTAAAACACTAACTTAGATATTCCTTATCCTTGCAAAAAAGACAGGAGAAACGCCCGTGCCCATACTATTGGGCGCCCCATGTCTTTTGTGGGAACATCTCCTTATCTTTTCATTGTTAATTGTTCTCTGTTAATTGTTCTTTGTTAATTGAATTAATTACTCTTCAATAAGCTCTCTCATATCTCCCATGATAGCTCTTGGAACTGGTAAATCTATCATAGTCTTTAAGCCTGGTCTTGCGTTAATTACATTTGGAATCATATTAACTGTCATAGCTATAGTTCCTATGCCTCCAGGTACTTCTGGTGTAATTTGCATATTGATATTTGGTGTTCCTTTTATTGTTATATAATCTCCTGTTGTACCACCTTCTAATTGTGGTTCTACTTGTTGTGGGTGAAGCATTTCAATCTTTAATTCACCATCTACATAACCAAATCCCTTCATATTACATCCAGCTACATCTCCTGGTTGCACTTCTGCATAAGGAGCTTTTCTATATACAGATGATACGATTGGTGCTCTGTGTAATTCAATTTCATCACTTAATTTCCATCCTAATGCATCTGCTATCATAGTAATAGACTCTGGGAATCCTACGTGTCCAGCTAAGTTATTTTCTGCTACTCTTTTATTAAATTCATCTACAGTTATACCAACTCCTTGGCCATGCATAACAGCTGGTCCAAATGGAGAAAGGTTATTTATTCTTTGTGCTTTAATACTTTCAACATCAATACATGCTCCAGTTAATGTGATTACTAGTAAATCCATAATAAGTCCTGGGTTGATACCAGTACCTAATACAGTAACTCCATTTTCCTTAGCTATTCTATCTAATTCTTTAGCTAATTCTGGTTCTTGTGCTTTTGGATATGCCATTTCTTCTGCAGTAGATACTACATTGATTTTTCTTTCAAGACAATATTTCATCTTATCAAAGGAATCTCTTGTAAAGGAATCAGTAGCAAGTACTACGATATCTGCAGCGCCTTCTTTTATAACATCTTCATAAGAACCTGTAAGTAAATCTGGTCTATTTCCTCTTTCCATGTCTAAGAAATCATACATTGATTTTCCTATTTTATTTCCTCTTACAACTGCTCCAACTATTTCTACACCTTTTTTGTTTAAAAGCATTTCCGCAATACCTTTACCCATTGAACCTAAACCCCATACTATAACTTTTACATTTTCTTGTCTCATTAAAAAACCTCCTTAAATAATTTTAATATATATTGTACATTCAATATCCTTTTTACACCTAACTATATATGCAATATCTTTGCCAACTTTCTAAGAATTATTAAATTTATAGAAATTTAGCTATTTTCAATAGTTGCAGTAATATTTCAGGACATTTGCCAATAGTCTTAACTTTCAAAAATTTAAAAAAATGCAAGAATATTTGCGCCTGGATGCAAATATTCTTGCATTAATTTTTGTATTTTTTCAATTTATGCTGCAATGTCTGTCTTTTTATTCCTAGTTCTTCAGCGGTTTTAGAGATATTATGTTGATTATTATTTAAAGTACTAAATATAATTTCTTTTTCCATTTCCTCTAAAATATCAGGTAAAGACTTGCTTTTTTCCTGAAGAATAATGGCCTTTTTTAAAGGTTTATCTTGCATTATATAAATAGAGGAAATAAAATCTTCCCTTTTTAAAACCTTTTCTTCATCACCTACTATATTCATAGCTCCCTCTATTACATTACCTAGCTCTCTAACATTTCCAGGCCAAGTATACTCCATAAAAGAATTCAGCACATCTTCAGATATTTTTTCTATTTTTTTGCCTAAAAAAGAATTATATTTTTTGATAAAATGATTTGATAATATATGAATATCTTTTTTTCTTTTTATCAATGGTGGTATTTGTATAAAAATAACATTTAATCTATAATATAAATCCTTTCTTAGAATTTCTTTCCTTAAGCTTTCTAAGGGCTCTTCATTTGTAGTTGCTATTATTCGTACATCAATAGGTATGTCCTTTGTACCTCCTACACGTCTTATATAACCTTCTTGTAATACCCTTAAAAGCTTTGCTTGCAATGGTAAAGACATAGAATTAATCTCGTCTAACATTAAAGTTCCACCATTAGCCTGCTCAAATATACCCTCTCTTTCAACTGCCCCAGTAAATCCACCTTTGTCAGTACCAAATAATATTCCTTCTAATAGTGCCTCAGGTATGGCAGCACAGTTTTGAGCTATGAAAGGTTTATTAGCCCTTATACCTCCATAGTGGATACTTTGGGCAAACAACTCTTTTCCAGTACCTGTATCTCCATATATCAGCACAGATGAAATTGAATTACTAGCTTTTTTGGCTATTTTCTTAGCCAATGACATTGAAGGATCTTCGCCAATAATATCATCAAAATTATATCTCTTTATCTTATTCTTCGAACTTTTCTTAGATGATTTTGTTGAAGATAGTTCATTTTGCAATTCTATCAATTGATCTGATAAGTTTTTAATATGGGTTATGTTATTGGCTATTTCTAAGGCTCCGATTATCCTTTCATCAGCATAAAGTGGTATTGTTGAATTTAAAGTAGTTATTCTTTGCCCCTTAAAGTTTAAATATGATTGAGTACTGTTTAAAATAGGTTCTCCAGTATGAAGGACTTTTATTAAAGTGGATGTCTCTTCATTTAAACTAGGAAATATTTCTAAAATATCCTTCTCAACTACCTGACTTGTATCTAATCCCTCTAATTTGGCCATAACTTCATTATATATAACAGTTCGCCTTTCATTATCTATTACATGAACTCCTATATCTGCATGGTGCAAAATATTTTGCATTATTATTTTATTCAAATCTGTTTTTTTCATTTTATCATCCTTAATTTATTGATTTAAGGCTATAGCTGCAATCATTCTATTTTTTGTACCCTTTTCTTTTCTATAAGAATATAATGTATCTACATTACAAGATGTACAGAAATTACTTTCAAAAATATTTCTCTCATCTATTCCTAAATTTATTAGATTAAATTTATTTACTTTCCATAAATTTAAATAAATTTTATCATCTCTATTAATAATTATATCTAAATAATTTGGATACCTCTCTTTAAAAAGCATTTCTACATCATGCCCTATTTCATAACAACAAGGTCCAATGGATGGCCCTATTGCCACGGAAATATCATCTATATTGCAATTAAAATATCTAATCATATTTTCTATTATTACTTTGCTAATATTATTTAAAGTGCCTTTCCAGCCGGCATGGGCTAATGCAATTACTTCTTTAACCTTATCATAAAAATAAATAGGTACACAATCAGCATGATAAGTGCAAAGGGCTATACCTTTTTTATTTGTTATAAGTCCATCCTTTTCCTGTGGACTTACTTCCATATTATCTTGATCTTTAATAATCAATACATCTATTCCATGAACCTGCTTTGCTCTATAAATCTTTTCATTAGGTAGAGCTAATACTTTAGATAGGTTGTTAAATAGCTTGTCTTGGTCCCAACCAAGCCTTGTTGAAAATACATGATTCATCTTTTCATCAAAGCTAAATCCTTCAATTTTATAATATAAGATATTATCCTTATTTCTTTCTATAATTCCCATATTTATCTCCTATTTTCATTTCCTTCATCTAATATTTTTTTCAATTCTTCCATAAATGAGTTTAAATCTTTAAACTGTCTATAAACAGATGCAAATCTTACATAGGACACTTCATCTATATCCTTTAAGCTATTCATTACCATTTCTCCAATTTCCTCGGATTTTATCTCCCTTTGTAAAGAGTTATATAGGTTCTTTTCAATATCTTCCACTATCTTCTCAATGGTATTCATGGATACTGGTATTTTTTCACAGGCCTTTATTATTCCATTTAATAATTTATTTCTATTATAAGATTGTCTATTTCCATCTTTTTTTACTACAATAAGAGGTATTTCTTCTATTTTTTCATATGTGGTGAACCTCTTACCGCATTTTATACATTCTCGTCTTCTACGAATTGCTTGTCCCTCATCAGTAGGTCTAGAATCTATTACTTTTGATTCAAAGTATGAACAAAATGGACATTTCATATTTTCACCTCTTTAAATATTATTCAATTTTATTATATTATATTGAATATAAAAAGTCTAACTAGATATTTCATTCTTATAATCTACCAAAATAGTATCTGTGCCTATTCTCACTATATTATTCCAATCAATGATTATTTCTGAGTTCTTACCAAAAAGGCCTAATACTTTTCCTACACTAGCTATTATAATTGCATCAATACGTCCTTTTTCTAAATTCAATTCAAAATCATCAATATAACCCATTCTCTCGCCGGTATTTATATTTATTATTTCCTTTTCTCTTATTTCTGATAACTTTAACATAAACCCACCTCTTTCCAGATATTTAACCTTTATTATGTATATATCATAATATGGGGAAAATATGACTAGAATTTGGTGGGATTTATAATTTTTCTAGATTTTATTATTAAACATATTTTCTCATTTGCCTTAAGGCATTTTTTTCAAGTCTTGATACTTGAGCTTGGGAGATTCCTATTTCTTCAGCTACCTCCATTTGAGTTTTGCCTTCATAGAATCTAAGATTTAGAATTTGCTTTTCTCTATTATTTAATTTTCCCATAGCTTCCCGAAGTGCTATTTCTCTTAACCATATTTCATCTTCAGCCTTTTCATCCTTTACCTGGTCCATAACAAATATAGCATCCCCACTATCATGAAATATTGGTTCAAATAAAGAAACTGGTTCTTGAATAGCTTCAAGAGCAAATACTACATCTTCTTTAGGTATATTTAACTCTTCAGCTATTTCATATATAGTTGGTTCCTTAGAATTTCTATTAATTAATTGTTCTCTGGCATTTAAAGCCTTATAAGCAATGTCTCGGAGAGATCTTGATACTCTAATGGAATTATTATCTCTTAAATATCTTCTTATCTCTCCTATAATCATAGGCACAGCATAAGTGGAGAATCGTACATTTTGGCTTAAGTCGAAATTATCAATGGCTTTTATTAAACCAATACATCCTACCTGGAATAAATCATCAACATGTTCTCCTCTTCTATTAAATCTCTGAATAATACTAAGTACCAATCTTAAGTTTCCTTGAATAAATTCTTCCCTTGCTTTCAAATCTCCTGCTTTTATTTTAATAAATAATTTTTGCATTTCTTCATTAGTAAGCACTGGAAGCTTTGAGGTATTTACTCCACATATCTCTACTTTAGATATATGCATTTATTTTCATCCTTTCATGCTGTATTGCCCCTTTCGTATAAAATTATTGCCTCTAATATTATTTTTATTCAAAAAATAATGTTAGAGGCAATCCAAATTACATCAACTTTACCATTTCCTTCCTAAGTCTTTTAATTATTCTTTTTTCCAATCTTGATATATAGGATTGGGAAATTCCTAATAAATCTGCCACTTCTTTTTGGGTTTTTTCTTTACCATTATAAAGCCCAAACCTCATCTCTATTATGGCTTTTTCTCTACTAGATAACCTATCTATTGCTTGCTTGAGAAGTGTTTTGTCTACCTCCATCTCTATATCCTTAAATATTATATCCCCATCTGTTCCAAGAATATCAGACAATAAAAGTTCATTTCCATCCCAATCAATATTTAAAGGTTCATCTAAAGAAATTTCTGACTTCATTTTACTAGTTCGTCTTAAATACATTAAAATCTCATTTTCTATACATTTAGATGCATATGTAGCCAATTTAATATTTTTATCTGTATCAAAAGTATTTACTGCTTTAATTAA
>CAYMGW010000153.1:0-5905 GCA_964390085.1 uncultured Tissierella sp. | reverse complement strand
TTCTGATATACCAAAATATCTATTTACTAACCAGAACCCACTATCATTTACGTGGGAAAGCACCGTTGCCCCAGAGGCAATAGCGATTACAACTAATGCCGGTTCTACATTGAAAGCTGGAAGAAGAGGAGCCATAATACCTCCTGCAGTCATCATAGCTACAGTTGCTGAACCTGCTGCAACTCTAACAACTGTTGCAATTAAGAATGCTAAAATAATAGGATTCATACTTGAGCTAGCCAATCCTTCTGCCAACATCTTTCCTATATTACTATCTGTAAGAACTTGCTTGAATATACCACCAGCACCTGTAACCAATAAAATTAATCCAGTCGGTGCAAGGGCAGCAGTGGCAACCTTACTTACTTCTTCACGTGTAAGTCCCTTATGTTTACCAAGAGTAACAAATGACAATACCGTTGCAATAGTCAATGCTGAAAAAGGATGTCCAATAAAACCTACAATATTTCTCAATGAGTTCCCTTCTGGCAAAAATACAGTTGCTGAAGTATTTAATAATATTAAAACTATTGGAATCAATATTAATGTAATTATTAATGAGAAAGATGGTAAATCTTTATCGTCCTTTGCTATAATACTATCATCAAATGACATGTAATCTGGTATTTCTGCATATATTTTTTCACCAATGAACTTGCCAAATATTGGACCTGCTATAATCATAGCTGGAATACCTGCAATAATACCAAATAAAATTACTTTACCTAAATCTGCTCCAACTAACTGAGCAACTGCAACAGGTCCTGGTGTAGGTGGCACAAATGCATGAGTTACAGCTAAACCCGCTAATAATGGTATCCCATAATGGAGTAAGGATTTTTTAGTTTCTTTAGATAATGAGTAAACTAATGGAACTAAAATGATAAATCCTACGTCAAAGAATACTGGTATTGATACAATAAATCCTGCCAATCCTAGTGCCCAAGAAGCCTTATCTTTTCCAAAGGATTTTATTAGTGTCCTAGCTAATCTTTCTGCCCCTCCAGAGACTTCTAACATTTGACCAAACATAGCACCTAAACCTACTACTACTGATATGAAACCTAGTGTACCTCCCATACCAGATTGTATTGTTCCCATAATAGACTGAATAGGCATCCCAGCAGCAATTGCTGTTAGCATGCTAACTATCAATAGGGAAACAAAAGCATGAAGTTTTAGTTTCATGATAAGAAATAATAATACCGCAACTGAAATAATGAGAAGTGATATTAGATACAGTTGATTTTGCATAGTTTCTCCTCCTAAGATATTTTATTTTTTTGAAAATGTGCCAGTTTTTCTAACACATTCATCGAGCTAGAAATAATTTCTTGATAGATATTAAATAATTCACTATATATTTCTTTATCTTCTGTCATAATATATCTATCTCCGTCTTCCAACATATAGCTTAACTCGGATAAATCTTTGACCTTATCCATAGCTAACATACCTAACATTACTGCCCCTAGACATGGGCTTTCATAATTATCTGATACAACAATGTCCGTATTTAAAATATCACATAGGATTTGAATCCATGTTTTTGATTTTGTAAATCCACCATTAACGTATATTATGTCAACATTATTTGTTATTTCCTTTAACACTTGAAATACATCATTTATAGCATAACATATACCTTCAATTATAGCTCTAGCAAAGTGTTTTCTCTTATGAATATCCGATATTCCTACAAAAGCTCCCCTTAAATTTGCATTCCAATAAGGTGCTCTTTCTCCAGTTAGAAAAGGTAAAAAGATTAATCCATCACTACCTGCATTAGTATCTTCTACCAGTATATTAATTAATTCATAAGGGTCTAGGTTTAATTTATCTGCTTTCTCTATTTCTTTTTCAGAAAAATTATCTCTAAACCAACGATAAACTATTCCGCCATTGTTTATTGGACCTCCTGCCACATATTTATCCTCAGTTAAAATATAACAAAAAGTCCTGCCTTGATTATCTATCATAGGCTTATTAGATATCACCCTAATGGCTCCACTAGTTCCTATAGTAACTACTGCTGATCCAATTTCTATGCCATTTGAACCAAGATTAGCTAAACAACCATCACTGGCACCCAGAACTACTGTAGTGTTATTATTCAGTCCTGTTAATTCTTGGAATTCCTTATTCATACCCCTTACACAATAGGTAGTAGGAAACGCCTGGGATAACTGTTCTTCCTTAATCCCTGCAAATCTAAGTGCCTCCTCATCCCATTTAAAATTATAGATATTAAACATTCCTGTAGCTGATGCTATGGAATAATCTACTATATATTCATTAAAAAATTTATATAAAACATATTCTTTTATTGAAATAAATTTATAAGCCTTATTAAAAACTTCTGGTTGATTATCCCTTATCCACATAATCTTATAAAGAGGTGACATTGGATGGCAAGGAGTACCAGTTCTTTTATATAACTCTATCCCTTTTCCGTTTTTCTTGTATTCTTCTGTATACTCGGTACTTCTACTATCTGCCCAAATAATGCATTCTGTAAGGGGATTACAATTTTCATCCACTGCAATAATACTATGCATCATACAAGAGAAAGAAACAAAAGAAATATTTTCTTTTAAACTTTTAGATATCTCTGACATTTCACCAAGTACAGTTACTACTGCATTCAATATTTCTTCGGGATTTTGTTCCCTCATAGTAGGTGATGGAGAATTAATTGGATATTCTTTTGATGCTTTCCCATGCATTTTACCATTTTCCTCAAACCATATGGCTTTTGTACTTGTAGTGCCAATATCTATCCCTACAGAAAACATGTTTTTTCCTCCTACAATTTATATTATAATAATATGAAACTTTTTTCTTTATTATACCATATTATTATATTTATTCAACCATGAAGAAAATTTCTTTCTAAAGACAGAAAACTTTACTATAATCTTTTAGATGCTATTCCCTCTCTTATCTTTACAAGATTCCCTAAAGTTTCTTCTTTTTTCACTAATGCTACACTAATGTAAATACAATCCATTAACATTAATGTAGTTAATCTTGACTCCATAGCTTCAGACCTAAACATAGATTCTCTTCCATAGCAAATTAAGCTGATATCTGACTCTTGTGCAATAGGAGATTTTGCATTACCTGTTATGGAAACTACCTTCAACCCTTTTTCTCTAGCTATTTTGATAGTATCTAATAATTCCTTATTACTTCCCGAGTTTGAGAAAGCAAATACTACATCATCCTTTTTTGCCATAGATATATACATAGCCTGCCAGTGAGAATCTGCGCTTACATTGCAGTTTATACCTGTTCTAATAAATTTGTGATGTGCATCCTCTGCTAATGAGGCTGAGCCTCCCATCCCAAAAAACAATAACTGAGAGGAATTTAATATAAGTTTGCTTACTTCTTCTAACTTTTCTGGATTATTTAGTTTAATAGTGTTTTCCATACTAAAGATATTAGCATTCAATACCTTTTTCATAATAATATAAGAATCATCACTTTCTTCTATCTCCTCATGTATATTTTCTATAGGCTTAATAATTGCACCTGCAAGATTGATTTTTAGATCTTGAAATCCCTTATATCCCAAGCTATTACATAATCTAAAAATAGTTGTCTCACTTACATCACTGGCTTCAGCAAGTTCTGTTATGGAAAAATGCACTATATCCCTAGGGTTTTCTAATATATATTTTGCTGCTTTTTTTTCAGCTTTATTTAAGGTACTATATAGTTCCACTATTCTTTCTAAACAACCTTTTTCATTATTCTTATCCATAAATTATCCTCCTTTATATTAGAAAAAAATTTCCTTCTTATTCTATTATTTTAACATATTTATAGTATTTAGAATAAAGTTTATAACATTCACAAAACTATAAAAATATCCCTCAATAAAATAATTGGGGGATACTCCTAATAAATATTATTTTTATATCAAACGTTTTACAAACTGTCCTTCTTTCATAATTACTTCCATATTGTCAACAGATATATTATGAATGTCTAAAAGAGGATTATCTTTAAGAACTATTAAATCAGCAAACTTATTTTCCTCTAAGGTTCCAGTAATATCATCTATTTTTAACATTTCTGCCCCATTCTTAGTTGCAGCCATTATTACTTCCATTTCTGATAATCCAGCTTTATTTAATGCATACATCTCTGTAATAGCATATTTACCATAGGGAGTTAAACTACTGCAAAATGAATCTGAGCCCACTGTAATTCGAATTCCTTTTTTATTTGCATTTTGTAGATTATCTATTATACGATTTAATTCCTTTTCTGCAGTTGTATTGCCTGAATACTTGTCATGTATAGGTCTATAAGGTGGTTCATAAACCGTAAACCATTCATAAAAGAATTGCAAAGTAGGACAGAATGTAATATCCTTTTCCTTCATAATTTCTAAACATTCTTCATTTAATTCTTGTCCATGAATAATTGCAGATACACCAGCTTTGCAAGAATTTAAAGCTCCTTCATAACCTTCAGCATGAGACCAAACAGGTAATCCTACCATATTACATTCGTCAACTACTGCCTGGATTTCCTCCATTGAATAGTGTGTCGCTGCTTTAGCATCGTGTCGCCATATTCCCCCTCCTGTAGACCAGATTTTGACTGCATCTGGATTTTCACGGAGTCTTTTTCTAATAGCCTTTCTAAGCTCCCATGGTCCATCTACTCTTTCTGCCCAAGGATGAGAATCATTATTATACTCTAAAGGTAATTTATGGGAGTCCCCATGTCCTGCAGTTCTACAAAACCCAAGACCTGTTGCAACAACCCTAGGTCCAGGAATAATACCTTTCTCAATCATATTTCTAATATGTATACCTGAACGAGAAATTTCTCCAACAGTTGTTAATCCATGTTCCAATGCTTCCTTGGCCTGTGTCACAGCAACTATAGTTTTTTGGATAACTGGTTCAAGTACCCATTCTGTATCATCATCACTTAGGTTTCCGCTAAAATGAAGATGTGTATCTATCAACCCTGGCATAATAGTCTTTCCAGTTATATCCATTTTTTTGCCATCAAAATCGCCATCTATAATAGCTCCAGCATACCTAATTTTTTTACCATCCACAACAACCATGGAATTTTCTACTACTTCTCCATTTCCTCTTATCAATAATCCTCCAGTAAATATAATTTTTTCCACCATATTCTCCTCTCCTAACTCTATTGTCTTCATATCCATTTTAGACATTTACCTTCAAATTATCAAGGAACCTTTAATTATTTTGTCTAACTATTTATATGTTTAAAATAAAAATGTATCAGTTGGAAAACTGATACATTTTTATTTTAATTGTATCTTTTAAATTTTATCATTATAGAATAAATTATTTTTATTTTTCTATATTTAATTCTGTAATTAATTTAGGTGAGTTTGTTAAAGTATCTGCAACTGGGCATGTCCTATCTATAAATTCCACAAATTTCTCTATATCTTCTTTGGATGAACTTGACTTAATATATATTTTAGATCTTATTTCAGAGAAGCCAATTTTAACATCTTTATTTTTCCCCATAAATCCATCTGGATCCAAATCCCCTTCTAACTCAATGTAAAAATCTTGAAGATTAATTCCATGTGCTTTTGCAAAACACCTAGCTACTATACATTTACAAGCTCCTAGTGCAGATAGAACTGCCTCTACAGGGTTCATTCCTGTATCTGTCCCACCTAATTCTTTTGGTTCATCTAATAAAATAGTATGATTTCTAGCTACACACTCTACTTTCATACCCTCAGTTAGTTTAGTTGTACTTTTAAAAACTTCGATAGCCATTATGAAAGCCTCCTTATTTTTACTTTATTCGACATCTCCAGTATAGTACTCGCAAATAGAATTGTCAACTTTTTAACGTTATTATTTTCACCAAATCCATTACAATGACA
>CAYMGW010000152.1:0-5924 GCA_964390085.1 uncultured Tissierella sp. | reverse complement strand
TATTGTTAATAAAAATGTATCTATAGAAGATGTATCAATAACTCTTTTAGGAATAATATATATTCCATTTTTACTTTTTCATATTGTATATTTAGATGATACTAAGTATATTTGGCTGGTATTTATAATAGCATTTGGTACAGATACATTTGCATATATAGCAGGAAACTTATTTGGGAAAAGAAAACTATGTCCAAAAATTAGTCCTAATAAAACAATAGAAGGATCTATAGGTGGAATACTAGGTAGTACTGTCTTGCTTATAATATACTCAGTATATTTTAATATAGAGCCTCTATGGCAAATTATTTTACTTTCTGTTATTTGTTCAATAATAGCTCAATTAGGAGATTTGGTGGCTTCAAGGATAAAGAGAGTTTGTGGAATAAAGGACTATGGGTTTATAATGCCTGGACATGGTGGTGTATTAGATAGATTTGATAGTATAATTTTTACTGCTCCAGTAATATACTATTATATTAGTATCTTTTTAATTTAATATATAGGTGGTGTTTAAATGTTAACAGCAATATCAGCAATATTTGTTTTTCTGATGGTAATATTAGTGCATGAGTTTGGTCACTTTGCTGTAGCAAAAATGGTAGGGATTAAAGTAAATGAATTTTCCATAGGTATGGGTCCAAAGTTAATCCAAAAGAAAAAAGGAGAAACGGAGTATACTCTAAGAGTATTACCAATTGGTGGATATGTAAAGATGGAAGGTGAAGATGAGGCCTCTGATGATCCAAGAGGTTTTAATAAGGTTTCTGTATTGTCAAGAATAGCAGTTGTTGCAGCTGGAGCATTTATGAATTTCATATCAGCAATTGTTATTTTTGCAATTGTTTCTTATGGAACTGGTATGCCTACAAATATCATAGAAGATACAATAGCAAATTCTCCGGCAGAAAAAAGTGGATTAATATCAGGGGATACTATTCTTAGTATAAATGGTAAAATCACAAATAATTGGGAAACTGTAGCAGACTATATAAATAATTCCAACCCAGATGAAGAAATGGAAATAGAAATCAAAAGAGATAATGAAATTAAAAGATTTGCGATTAAACCTACAGTTGAAGAAGGAAGAACTATAATTGGTATAGTTCCTAAATCAGAAAAATCAATATCATCTGCTATAAAGGGCGGATTTGAAAAGACTTTTATATTTTTAAAATTAATGTTTGAATTTATTGGGATGCTCTTTAAGGGTAAAGTTGGAATTAAACATTTATCTGGTCCAATTGGCGTAATCCATGAAGTAGGAGTAGCGGCAAAGCTTGGAATATATAACTTACTTTATATTTTAGGTTTTATCAGTGTAAATTTAGGCTTTTTCAATTTACTACCTATTCCAGCTTTAGATGGAAGTAGAATAGTATTTTTGTTAGTAGAATTAGTAAGGGGGAAACCAATAGATCCAGATAAAGAAGGATTTATACATTTTGTTGGTTTTATTCTACTAATATCATTGATGTTATTAGTGACTTATAGAGATATAATTAAATTTAATATTTTTTAATAGGTGATAAAAATGAATAGAAAAAAAACTAGAGTTATTAAAGTAGGCAATGTACTAATTGGTGGAGACAACCCTATTTCCGTCCAATCCATGACGAATACTCTAACAAAGGACATTGTCTCTACTGTTAACCAAATAAAGAAGTTAGAAAATGCTGGTTGTGATATTATTAGATCTGCTATCACAGATTTAGAAGATGCAAAAGCTATAAATGAGATAAAAAAGGAGATTCACATTCCAATAATAGCTGATATTCAATACGATTATAAACTAGCTTTAGAATCTATTAAATATGGAATTGATGGACTAAGATTAAATCCAGGGAATATAGGTTCCTTAGATAGAGTTAGAGAAGTTGTAAAAGCGTGTAAGGAAAGAAATATTTCTATCAGGGTTGGTGTAAATGCTGGTTCTCTTAAGAAGGAATTTTTAGAAAAGTATAATGGTGTAAATGAAGACTCCATGGTTTATAGTGCCTTAGAACAAATTAGATTATTAGAAGATATGGATTTTTATGATATAAAAATTTCTCTAAAAGCAAGTAATGTACCTCTTACTATTAAAGCTTATGAAAAAATGTCGAATATGGTAGATTATCCATTACATTTAGGTATTACTGAAGCTGGACCAATTTGGAGAGGGACTGTTAAATCCTCTGTTGGAATAGGTGCATTATTATCAATGGGTATAGGTGATACCATAAGAATATCTTTAACAGGGGACCCTGTAGAAGAGGTAAGGGTAGGTAGAGAGATTCTTAAGTCACTTAACCTATTAAATGAAGGATTAGAAATCATATCATGTCCCACTTGTGGGCGAACAAATATTAATTTAATTAATATAGTAGAAGAAGCAGAAAAAAGGCTTGAAGGGATTAATAAGCATATAAAAGTTGCTATAATGGGCTGTGCAGTAAACGGTCCTGGAGAAGCTAGAGAAGCAGACATAGGAATAGCCGGTGGAAAAGGCGAGGGCCTTATATTTAGGAAAGGTGAGATAATAAAAAAGGTTAAGGAAGAAAATTTATTGGATGAATTATTAAAAGAAATTGAAAAACTATAAAAGTTATAATATATTCATATCCCAATGTGGAGAAGGAGGTATAATTTACGCATGAAGAATGACCGATTATATCTTTCACAATTAATAACAAACGAAGAATTTAAAGATATTAGGGATTTAGGAATTATTATTAACAAAATAGATATATTTAAAAAAACAATGACATTAATAATATATCTTGAATCATCTCATTTAATTAATAAGGACTTATCTGATAAAATAAATAAAATATTTAGAGATAAATTTACTGAATTTCAAATAATAATAAAACTTAAATATAATATTGTAGGTACTATTGAAGATAAGATAAAATTTTATGAAGATAATCTTTTAGAAATTATTAAATCAGAAATTCAATCCAGTAGTTCTTGGATAGAAGATTTAAAATGGGAGTTTTGTAATGACTCCCTTATAATTTTTCCACCAAATAAGGCAGCTTATTATTCATTGGAGAAGAATGGGACTACAGAAAAAATTAAAAATTCAATTTCAGAGGAATTAGGTTTGAATTTAGATATTAAAGTCTCAGGCATTCAAATTAAAGAAGAAGATAACTTTCTTGATTTAATAAGTGTTGAAGAAAAAGAGATAGCAATGAATATTATCAATGATATATCTGAAAGTTCTAAAACAAATTCTTCTAATAATATTTTAAATAAACCTGATAAATATTATATTTATGGAAAACAAATAAAGGAGTTGCCTATAAAAGTAAAGGATATTAATGTGCAAACTGGGTCTTGTGTAATAGAAGGTATAGTTTTCCAACTTGAAACTAGGCAAATAAAAAATAATAAAACTCTTGTTACGTTTTATGTCTCGGATTTCAGTGACTCTATTACGGTAAAAGTATTTTTATCAGAAGAACAAACATCTGAATTTCTTCTAAATGTAGAAAACGATTCATATATAAAAGTTGAAGGAGATGTAATCTTTGATAATTATTCTAAGAGTATAGTAATAATGATGAAATCACTTAATAAAATTGACAAAGAAGAGAAAAAAGATAATGCAGAAGAAAAAAGAGTAGAACTACACCTTCATACACAAATGAGTTCTATGGATGGTGTTACTCCACTTAAAAAGATTGCAGCTCGGGCTAAAGAGTGGGGGCATAAGGCATTAGCTATAACCGACCATGGTGTTGTTCAAGGGTTCCCAGAGGCCATGGAGTTGAGTAAATCATTAGGTATAAAAATGATTTATGGTGTTGAAGGATATTTAATAAATGATAAAAAAGAAATAGTGACTAATTTTGATGAAGTAAAAGATTATTCAACTTATATAGTTTTCGATATAGAAACTACTGGATTATCAGCTATAAATGATATGATAACAGAAATTGGTGCAGTTAAAATTAAGGATGGAGAAATTATAGATACCTATAGCCAGTTAATTAATCCAGAAAGGCCAATTCCGGAATTTATTACCAATATTACTGGAATTACAGATGATATGGTAAAAGATAAGCCGACTATAAGAGAAGTTATAGAGGATTTTAAAAACTTTATACAAGAAGACGTTTTAGTTGCACATAATGCTTCCTTTGATACTGGTTTTATCAGGGAAAAGATGAAGTTAGTTAATATAGAACTTAACAATCCAATATTAGACACATTAGAATTATCTAGGTCTGTTTTCCCATCTTTAAAGAGCCATAAATTAAATATTGTTGCTAAACATTTAAATGTGAGTTTAGTTAATCATCATAGAGCTGTAGATGATGCTACTGCAACGGCTGAAATTTTTCTCAAAATTCTCGATATATTGAAGGAAAGAAATATAACAAGCTTTAGACAAATAAACACTTTAAATTCTAGTAAAGATTTCTCAAAGGATGAAAGCTTTCATATTATAATACTCGCTAAAAATTTAGTTGGTCTTAAGAATTTATATAAACTAGTATCTGAATCACATATTAATTATTTTCATAGAAGACCAAGAATTCCAAAGTCTCTTATAGAATCAAATAGAGAAGGTTTAATTATTGGAAGTGCCTGTGAAGCTGGAGAATTATATAAAGCAATAATAAAAAATAGAAGTATGAATGAAATAAAAAAGATTGTAAAATTTTATGATTATCTAGAAATTCAACCAATAGAAAATAATATGTATTTAGTTAGAGAAGGAATAGTAAAAGATAGGAATCAACTAAGAGAGATAAATAAAAAAATATATAAATTAGGAAAAGAAAATGGAAAATCTGTTGTAGCTACTGGAGATGTGCATTTTTTAAATCCAGAGGATGAGATATACCGAAGAATATTAATGTCTGGTCAGAAATTTCAAGATGCTGATATTCAACCTCCATTGTATTTTAGGACAACTGAAGAAATGTTAGATGAATTTTCATATCTAGGAGAAGAAATTGCAAAGGAAGTAGTTATAAAAAATACTAATTTGATAAATGATATGGTAGAGGAAATAAAACCTATACCAGACGGAACATATCCTCCAATTATTGAGGGAGCAGAGGAAGAATTAAGAAAAATAACATATAAGAAGGCAATAGAAATATATGGTGATCCTTTACCTGAAATTGTAGAAAAACGTTTAGAGAGAGAATTAAACTCTATAATTAAAAATGGTTATGCTGTTATGTATATAATTGCACAAAAACTTGTTTGGAAGTCTCTAGCAGATGGGTATTTAGTAGGTTCTAGAGGTTCAGTAGGTTCATCTTTTGTAGCTACAATGAGTGGTATAACGGAAGTTAATCCCTTGGTACCTCATTATATTTGTCCTAGTTGTAAATACAATGAATTTTTTGATGATGGCTCTATAGCTTCCGGTGCAGATCTTCCTGATAAGATATGTCCAAAATGTCATACTAAATTAAATAAAGATGGTCAAGACATACCCTTTGAAGTATTTTTAGGGTTTGAAGGCGATAAGGAACCAGATATAGATTTAAACTTTGCTAGTGAATATCAACCATTAGCACATAAATATACAGAAGAACTTTTCGGTGAGGGTTATGTTTTTAGGGCAGGAACTATAGGAACAATTGCGGAAAAAACTGCATATGGCTTTGTAAAAAAATATTTTGAAGAAAGAGATATAAGCATTAATATGGCGGAGATTAACAGACTAATTCAGGGATGTACTGGAATTAAAAGGACTTCAGGTCAACATCCTGGTGGAATTATGATTGTTCCAAAATATAAAGATATCTTAGATTTTACTCCTATTCAATATCCAGCAGATGATAAGACTTCAGGTGTAATAACAACTCATTTTGACTATAATGCTATTAGTGGTAGAATACTAAAGTTAGATATTCTTGGCCATGATGTGCCAACTATAATCAGAATGTTAGAAGACCTTACAGGCATAGACC
>CAYMGW010000151.1:0-5927 GCA_964390085.1 uncultured Tissierella sp. | reverse complement strand
TCAATGATTTAGGATGGAATGATAAATATAAAGATGTTATTAATCTATATAAAGCCATATCAAATCAAAGAAGTTTTGAGGAGGAAAATGAAGAGGAGTGGGAAGTAGGATCATAGATAAAAGTAGCAATAGAAATAACTATAGCTACTTTTTTTATATTATTTTGGGAAAAAGAAACCACAAGCAGAAATAAAAGTCAATTTCTTACTTGTGTTTTCATTTTTTAATGTGGAGGTGGTGGTTTGGGACAAAAAACAGAAAGGAAGACTTTTAGATTTAGTCCAGAAGAATTAAGGGTTATTGAAAAAAAAGCAGAGAAGGCTAACTTAAAAGTAAGTGAATTTATTAGACGTGCAGCTTTAGATAAAAATATAGTTGTAATAGAAGAGCTTAAAGACTTTAGTAAGGAGTTAAAAGGCATAGGAAATAATTTAAATCAACTAACGATATTAGCTCATCAAGGAAAAATTAATGTAATAAAGGAAAAAGATTTGTCAGAAGTAAAAGAAAAGGTGAATGAGATATGGCAATTGTTAAATTCATTAATGGGAAAAACGAAAAAAAAGTAGGGTTAGTACGAGCAATAGATTATATTTTAGATGAGGATAAGACTGAAATATTTAATATTGATCATGATGATGCAGAAGATTTGCTTATCGATAAATTAATTGAAGAAAACAAAGGAAGTAGGGCTATTAATTACATTACTAAAAATGGTAAGACTACAAGTCATTTAATTACTGGAATAAATTGTAGTCCTGAATCTGCTTTTGATGAAATGATGCTTACTAAAAAAATGTATAATAAAGAAAACGGTAGACAGTTTATTCATTTTACTCATTCGTACTCAGACAAAGAAAAGATAAGTCCGGAATTAGCCCATGAAATATCTTTGAGATTACTAGATGATGAACGATTTAAAGGATTTGAAATACTAGCTGCTACTCATGTAGATAAGGACCATATTCATACACATTTTATTCTTAATACAGTGAATATGGAAACAGGTAAGAAGTGGAGACAAAGTAATAAAGAATTAGAAGACCTAAAAGAGTACTCTAATCAACTTTGTGCAGAGTATGGATTAAAATATAGTTTTGTGGAACCTAAAAAGCAAAGAACTAACAACAAATCTTCTGGTGAATATAGAGCAGGTAAGGGGAATAGAAGTTGGAAAACGGAATTATTTTATGCAGTAAAAGAGTGTTCTAAGACATCTATAAGTAAAGAGAATTTTATAATACAAATGAAAGAATTAGGCTATTTAGTGAGATGGGAAGATAACAGAAAAAATATAACCTTTACAATACCCAGTGGTAGGAAATGTAATAATGATAAACTACATCCCCCAGAAAAATATACTAAGGAGGCCTTATTAAAAAGATTTGAGTTAAACAAACAATGGGCAAGTAAGACAAAAGCATTCCAAGAGAAAAAAGAAGAATTTGAATCTAATAGAATAATTCAAACTAGAAATCATCTTATAATGGAAACCATTAGATTTTTGACGGATAATCCCCAAGAAGGAAATAAAAATTATCCTTTAACCTATCTTGAGGGTCAAGCATTGAAAGAAAAGATGATAGAAAAAGCTAAAGGTGAAGGCTTAGATTGGGAAAAAGAAAGGGAGAGATAAAAAGATTAAATCAATAAATTTAAGCCATATATTAGGTATCATATGGTTTATATCACTGCTTAAATCTCATTATAGAAGGTCGTTTTAAGGAGGTGGTTGAAATAATAGAGTTGGTTTATTCAAACAGGAGGGAGGTGACGGAAAATGGACGAATCTACGAAAGGTAAAATGTTAATTGCTATTTTTGAAGTAATTATAGGTACAATAGTTAACATTTACTTCTCAACGTATTTGCACAATTTATTATCAAATCAAGGTCCATTAATACCTAAGTTTTATCAATCAGTAATAAGTATTGTATCTAATAGACAAAACTTATTATTGTTTTTAAGTTTTGAAGTGTTTGTTCTATTAATTGCCGCCTATATAATTACTACAAAAGATAAAGCTTATCAATCTGATTTAGTGAAGATTACTCCTAATATTTTTACACCAGTAGCAGCAGGACAAAAACAATTTGGCTCAGCAAGATGGATGAAAAAAGAAGAGAAAGAAAATGTATTTCCAATATGCAAATTAAATAAATCTGATAAATTAATTCAATATTTAATAAAAGTTGGTGATTCTGATATGAATCAGGACGAAGGAGTTGATTAATATATTTGTTAAAGAATTTGATATAGAAGAAGCAATTAGTAGACCATATTTTAAAGAAGGTGGAATAGTAATAGGGTTAGAAAAAAGTAATAACATAGAAAAGCTATATACAATTACTGATGATGTTCATACGCTCTGTGTAGGAGCAACTCGTTCTGGAAAAACTAGAACAGTCGTATTGCAATCGATTTGTACACTAGGACTAGCAGAAGAAAACATGGTTCTTTCTGATCCTAAAGGAGAACTATATCAATATTCTTATCCTTTTTTAGAAAGATTAGGGTATGAGGTAATAGCAGTAGATTTTAGGAATCCCCTAAAGTCAAATCAATATAATTTTCTTCAACAAATAATAAATTCAGTTGATAATAATGATATACCTGGTGCAATAGAAGCAACTTGGGATATAACTTCCTCATTAGTAGGGGAGGCAAAGGGAGAAAGAATTTGGACTGATGGTGAAGCCAGTACAATAGCAGCAGCCATTATGTCTGTAGTATTTGATAATAGAGGTGAATATAACAAGAAATATCAAAATATGACTAATGTCTACTACTTTATATCTCAAATGTGCAAAACTGTAGGTAAATCTATGCCTATTGTAGAATACATGAAAACACTTGATGATAATCATCCTGCAAAAGGACTTATAGCAATATCAGAGATAGCTCCATCTAAAACAAGAGGGAGCTTTTTTACTGCCGCTTTAACCACATTACGGTTATTTACTAATCCTTTAATTAATGCAATGACATCTAAATCAGATTTCAATCTTTTAGATTTAGGTAGCAAAAAAATGGCAGTATTTATTATTCTTCCAGATGAAAAAACAACTTACTATTCTTTGGCATCATTACTGACATCGCAAATATATGAACAACTTGTAAAGTTAGCAGATGCTAGAGGTGGTAGATTGCAGAGAAGAGTTAACTTTTTGCTAGATGAGTTTGGAAACTTTACGAAGATACCAGACTTTACAAATAAATTAACAGTAGGAGGCGGAAGAGGAATAAGATTTAATTTATTTTTACAGTCATTTGCTCAACTTGAAGATAAATATGGGAAGGAGGTGTCTAGAACCATAAGGGGCAATTGTCAAACTTGGATATACCTTCAAGCAGATGACTTAGAAACACTTGAGGAAATATCAAAAAAACTAGGAAATTATACAGTATCCACATATTCCTTATCAGCTAATTCTAATCCAACAAGCACATCATCATCACAAAGTATTAATTTAACTGGAAGAGCATTATTAACACCGGATGAAATTAGACTGATTTCTAGGCCTTATAGTTTGATTGTTTCAAGAGACAATCCAGCTATAATGTATTGTCCAGACATATCAGAGATGAGTTTTAATAAGATGCTGGGACTAGGAGATAAAGAACACAATAGAATATTAAGGGAAAAAAGAGAGGCTAGAAGAGATGTTAGGAAAGTAGATATAAATGGAGACATGAATTTATGGGGAATATGGGAATTTTATCAAGAAGATTAATTTAGGAGGAAATTTAAATGAAAAAATCGAATACTTTAAAAACAATTTTAGCTGGCTTAGTTTGTTTTACAGTTTTATTTATAACATCAAATTCCATAGTATTTGCTGCAGCTGGTGGTGATTTAGCATCTAGTACATTAGCAACAGGTCTAAAAAAGTTTATTGAAGATGTAGGGAAATATTTAATATTAATAGCAATACCAGCAGGTACGGCTGTTGTAGCATATTGTTTTATCCGAAGAGGAATGGCAGATGAAATGGATCATAAAAAATGGTCTAATAGAATTACTATAGCAATAATTTCAAGTATAGGAGCAGTTGTAGCAGGAGTTATTATAACTGTATTTGGATCTTACTTTGGTGCTTAGTAATGAGGCTAGATTATTAATTTAGCCTCATTATATTTTAGGAGGTTTTTAGATGGGAAAAATAATAATGCTCTTAATACAGGAGTTTCTAGAAGGATTATTTGATAATATAAGTAACACTTTGCTAACAAACTTAGCTGAAATATCTTTTTATCCTGAAAATACTCTCTCTAGTGTAGGATTTTCTGGCTTTAATTCTTTGTTTGATGTATTCTTCAGTGCTGGAATATCTCTAATTATAATAAAATTTTTGAAAAAAGGATTTGAGATATATGTACTTTGGACTGATGGAGATGCAGATGCTGATCCCTTGTTACTACTTACAAATTTTGCTAGGGCTATAGTGGTAGCTTTAACATTTCCAATTATGTATGGATGGTTAGTAGAAGTAATAACTGATCTTATGAATAAAGCTATAGGGGCATTAGGGTTAGATGCAAACCCTAATGTTTCCTCTATCTTGACAAACTTAGCATCTGGGGGAATTTTTATAGGAATAGCACTCCTGGTATTTTTTATTATATATCTCTTATTGCTGATCCAATTTTATAAGAGAGGATTTGAAATACTGATATTAAGAATAGGTATGCCAATGGCTTGCGTAGGTTTAATGGATGCAGATAAAGGAGTTTTTAAGTCCTATATTCAAAAGTTCTTTCAATCTTCAATTACAGTTTTAGTTCAAGTTGTATTGGCAAAGTTAGGACTAGTTTTGATGATTGGAGGACATTATATCTGGGGATTTGCAGCATCCTATTTCGCTATAAAGACACCTAAGTTTCTACAAGAATTCCTGATAATGTCTAGTAGTGGGGGAAGCATGATGAATACAGTATATTCTGGTGCTAGATTAGTAGAAATGGGCAGAAGATTTGCAAAGTAGGTGAATAAATGAATATATTAGAGCTTTTACCTAAGGTATTTATAGGAATAATTAGAGCTGGTGCTTTAACGAGAATTATATATTGTTTTGTAAAAGCAATATATAATCAGGATGAAATAGAAGTGTATAAAAAAAGAGGTAAAAATGCATTGGTTTTCTATATCCTAGCTGAGAGTATATGGCAAATAAAAGATATATTATTCTTTTATTTTAGAAGCAGAGGAGGTGGGGGAAGAGATTTTTAAAGAAAGGGGGTCATGGACATGGAAGAAAATGAAATGCTTTATATACCCATTGGATTAAAAGAAAACAACGAAATCTGGGATGGATTTGGGAAAAAAGAGTTAATAAAATCCTTAATTACTTTAACAATATTATTAGCAATAAACTTGCTAATATTTTTAATTAAAAGGAGTATTGTATTTGCTTCTGTATTTACTCTAGTATCCATTGGGGGTACAGGGCTAATTTTTACTAAAGATACTACTAATCTTTCTGTAGTAGATCAAGTTATAAATATGATTAGATTTGCAAAATCTCAGAAGAAATATAAATATGTTTCTTTTGATGAATTCGATTAATTAGAAAGGACAAGGAGGAGCTATTTATGAATAAAATCATCTTGTTAGGTAGATTAACTAAAGACGTAGATTTAAAATATAGCACTACTGATGAACCAGTGGCTAGAGCAAGATATACTTTGGCAGTAAATCGACTATATAAGAGAGAAGGAGAACAAGAAGCAGACTTTATAAATATTGTAGCATTTGCAAAACAAGCTGAATTTGCAAACAAATATTTTAAGAAAGGGAAACAAGTTTGTATAGTTGGAAGATTACAAATCAGTCAATTTGAAGATGATAATAATAAAAGACAATATTACACAGAAGTTATAGCTGAAGAACAACATTTTGCAGACAGCAAAAAAGAAGTAGATTAGAT
>CAYMGW010000150.1:0-5933 GCA_964390085.1 uncultured Tissierella sp. | reverse complement strand
CATCTTCTCCATCCTTAGAAGGACTAACAATCAAATTATCATTTATTAAAAATCTTTCAGGCATAGATATATTAGTTTTATTCATATATTCAATGGGATTAGTGATGTATCCTGTTAGAGCTGATACTGCAGCCACCTCTGGACTTACTAAATAAACACTAGCTGAAGAAGTTCCACATCTTCCTTTAAAATTCCTGTTAAAGGTTCGCAAAGATACACCATCAGTAATTGGAGCCTGCCCCATACCTATACAAGGCCCACATCCAGATTCAAGTATTCTAGCCCCAGCCGATATGAGTTTAGAAAGTCCTCCATTCTCCGCAAGCATATTTAATACTTGTTTTGAGCCTGGAGAAATAACTAAAGATACATCCTCAAATATTGTTTTTCCCTCTAAAATCTCTGCAACCTTCATTAAATCCATATAGGAGGAATTAGTACAGCTACCTATAGCTACTTGGTTAACTTTAATATTTTTTAAAGTAGATATCTTAACTACATTATCGGGACTATGAGGGCAAGCTACCATTGGTTCTAATTCATCAAGATTAATTATTATTTCCTCATCATATATAGCCCCATCATCAGCAGTTATTTTTCTATATTCATTTTCCCTTCCTTGAAGTTTTAAAAATTCATAGGTTACTTCATCAGAAGGAAATATTGAAGTTGTCGCCCCTAGCTCTGCACCCATATTGGTTATGGTCGCTCTTTCAGGTACAGATAAGGATTTGACCCCTTCTCCTGTATATTCAAATATCTTATTTAATCCTCCAGTAACTTTATATATTCTTAAAACCTCAAGAATAATATCCTTAGCCGATACCCCAAAATTTAATTTACCAGTTAATTGAACTTTTACAATATGGGGCATAGTAATAAAATACTCTCCTCCCGCCATGGCTACAGCCACATCTAATCCTCCAGCTCCTATAGCCAACATTCCTAATCCACCACAAGTTGGTGTATGGCTATCTGAACCTAAGAGAGTTTCTCCAGGAACTCCAAATCTTTCTAAATGTACTTGATGACATATTCCGTTTCCTGGCTTTGAAAAATATATTCCATATTTCTTAGCTACTTTTTGTATATATAAATGGTCATCTGCATTTTCAGGTCCAGTTTGTAACATATTATGGTCAATATATGCTACGGATCTTTTTGTCCTCACTCGCTCTACTCCAATGGCTTCAAATTGTAAATAAGCCATAGTTCCAGTAGAATCTTGGGTAAGAGTTTGATCTATTCTTAGTCCTATTTCTGTTCCTCTTTTTAATTCTCCTGTAACTAGATGATCCTTTATTATCTTTTCTGCAACAGTTAAGTTCATGTTTTTACCTCCAATTAACATCTAAATTGCCTTTGTTTCCCTGTTCCCTAAAATATTTGGAATAAATCTAAGTACCAATTCCTTAAGTTCATCATTGCTTATATTTGAAGTCCTTCCATTGGCATATTCTTCATCCATCCATTTTTTAATTGGTAAGATTCTTGAGTCATTTTTATCTATTTTTTTCATATCATTTAATTTGAAATATCCATTAATCCAAGCAGCTATACCTGCTAGTCCAGAATATGAGTTTACTGCAACAATTGGTGGTCTGCCTAAAATCTTTTCAGTATCAAAGCTATTATATATTTCTTTGTTTTTCAACATTCCGTCTGCATGGATGCCAGCCCTAGTAACATTAAATTCACTACCTACAAAAGGTGTACGAGCTGGTACAGTGTAACCTAATTCTCTTTCAAAATAATCCGCTATATCAGAGATAATCTTAAGATTCATATTCTTAGTAGTTCCCTTTATTTGTGCATATTCAAAAACCATAGCCTCCAATGGACAGTTCCCAGTTCTCTCTCCAATTCCAAATAATGTTGAATTAACAGAAGAACCTCCAAATAACCAGGAAGTAGTAGAATTTACAACTACAGAATAAAAATCATTGTGTCCATGCCATTCAATTGATGATGAAGGCACGTTGCAATAATATCTTAAACCATGAATAAGAGCAGGCACAGATCTAGGTAGTTCTACGCCAACATGGGGGATACCTACGCCTAATGTATCACAGGCTCTTATCTTTACAGGCAGTTTATATTTATCAGATAACTCCATTAGATTTTTTGCCAATGGTACAACAAATCCAAAGAAATCTGCACGAGTTATATCCTCAAAATGACATCTAGGAATAATTTCATTTTCTAAAGCTGCTTCTGCAATAGAAATATAAGTCTGCATAGCTTCTCTTCTAGTCATATTCAATTTATGAAATATGTGATAATCAGAGCAGGACATAAGTATACCAGTCTCTTTAATCTTCATTTCTTTTACTAATTTAAAATCTTCTTTATTTGCCCTAATCCAAGAAGTAATCTGTGGAAATTCATATCCTCTTTCCATACATTCTTTTACTGCTTTTCTATCTTTATCAGAATATAAGAAAAACTCAGTTTGTCTTATAACACCTGAGCCATTATCTAATTCATGAAGATAATCATAAATTTTAACCATCTGCTCTACTGTCATTGATGACATGGATTGTTGCCCGTCCCTAAATGTAGTATCAGTAATCCATATGTCTTCTGGAATATCCATTGGTAATTGAATATTATTAAATTTAACCTTTGGAATTTCAGAATAAGGAAATGCTTCCTTAAAAAGATTTGGTCTCAAAGTATCAATGCTGTTATAAATCATTTTTCTTCCCCCTAATAGATATTGTATTTATTTTTGCAAGTTTGCTTTCTTTTTATTTCTTTTTTGAATAATGTCCGTATTCTTTATTAATTACTATTTGTTCTATAATTAATGAATAATTTCTTATACAAGGTTTTGTATTTTTCTGTATCATATCCATTAGCTACACTCTGCCACAATCAAATTGTGTACTTTAATTGCTCGCTTTAATGCGATAAATAATATTTTAAATAATTCTAGCACAATTTTTTAATAATATCAAGTGATTTTTGCAAGTTTTTATTTTTTTCTTGCATTTTGTTAAATAATTCGCATTTAGACAAAATATTTAATGTTAAATTTAAGTATTTTTCAGTATATTAATTGCTTATAATATAAAAATTCTATATACTAAAAATATGATAAATTGCACAAGGGGGTTAACTATGAGTTCTAAATCTAAAGGTATATTAGCAGTAATAATTTCTGCAACGATTTTTGGAAGTATGCCTCTAATGGCTAAGGTTGTCTATGAATCAGGGGGTAATCCTGTAAGTTTAACATTTTATAGGTTTTTTTTGATTCTTCCTTTTTTATATTTATTAATTAAGGGGAACAAAGAAGAAACTTTGTGGATTACGAAAGAAGAATTAAAAAAAATAGTATTAGTTGGAACATCGGGATATGGTGCAACAGCTTTGTTATTGTATTTATCATATAATTATATTCCTTCTGGTATGGCAACAACATTACATTTTATATATCCAGTATTTGTAATACTTGGCTGCATATTATTTTTTAAAGAAAAGCCAAGTATTGTAAAGATAATTGCAGTTATATTGTGTATATTAGGAGTCCTAATGTTCTATGACCCTACTGGAGATATTAATTTTACTGGGATATTCCTTGCCTTTGCATCAAGTATTACCTTTGCCTTTTATACTGTATACTTAGATAAAAGTGGTTTAAAAAAAATGAGTACAATAAAATTAACATTTTATTTATGTATAATTGCATCGGTTATGATGTTAATATTTAGTATAGTAACTAGAACATTTACAATAAATATGAAGCCTTTAGGATGGCTTATGGCCTTATTCCTATCTTTATCAGTAGGTTTTGGTGTAAACTTATTCCAAATTGGAATAAAAATAGTTGGCCCGCAGACTACAGCTATTTTAAGTACCTTTGAACCTATTACAAGTGTTATTATAGGAGTATTATTATTAAATGAAAGCTTTGGAATAAAAACTATCTTTGGAGTCGGACTAATATTATTAGCTGTTTTAATAATTTCAATTTTTGAAAAATAAATGGATTTAAAAAAAGATGCAAGAAGTTTTTTAAAAAACTTCTTGCATCTTTTTTTTAAATGTAATATAATGGTCTTTAAAATTTACTACTTTACTATGCGAAGGAGGCCTTAATCTTGAAAAGTCTAGACACCTACGAGAGCTTTTGGAATTCTATTACAATTCAACTTGGAAAGAATTCCGAATACACCAGATGTTTCTCAAAATTATAATCAATTAATATATAATTTTGGGAGGAATAAAAATGTATAAAAAAATAATTATTAGTATTCTTATTATAAGTATGATGGTTGCAATGGTTGGCTGTGGTAAAACAGATGCAAATAAACTTGATAAAATAAAAGAAAAAGATAAGATAGTACTTGGTACAGCAGCTGATTACCCACCTTATGAATTTCACAAGCTAATCAACGGTGAAGATGAAATAGTAGGGTTTGATATTGAAATCGCTAAGCAAATTGCAGCTGATCTTGGAGTAGAACTTGAAATCGTAGATATGAAATTTGATGGTTTACTACCTGCCTTAGTTACTGATGATATTGATTTTATAGTTGCAGGTATGGTAGCCAACGAAGAAAGAAAAAAAACTGTGGATTTCTCAATACCTTATTACCAAGGTAAGCAAAGAATGCTCGTAAGAATTGAAGATAAAGACAATTTAAAGGGACCAGAAGATTTTAATGGTTTAAAAGTTGGAGCTCAAAAATCAACAATTCAAGAGGAAATTGCAATTGAAAAGTTCTCTAACGCTGAATATATAGGTTTAAGCAAAATAACAGATTTAGTATTAGAGCTTAAAAACAAAAAAATAGATGGTCTAATATTGGCTGAACCAGTAGCTATTGCTTATGTAGCTCAAAATAAAGACTTATATATGCCTGAAGTTATACTAGGTCAAGAAGATGGTATATCTGTAGCAGTAAATAAAGGTAATTCGGAATTATTAAAAGCAATCAATGAAACATTGGAAAAATTAATAAAAGATGGCTCAATAGATAAATTCGTCCAAGATGCCTCTGCATTAGCAGAAGAAAATTAGATGATAACAATTTGGAAAAAGAAAGTAAAATTACTTTCTTTTTCCAATGCATTTAGACAGCTTAGATTTTAGGAGGTATATTTATGGATTTAGAATTTATAACGAAATATTATAGTTACTTTTTAAGTGGTACTGCTACAACTCTTTTTATATCATTTTTTGGTGTAATTTTTGGAACCTTAGTTGGAATATTATTATCTTTGATGAAGCTTTCAAATAATAAAATTTTAAAAGGCATTTCATCAACATATATAGAAATTGTTAGGGGAACTCCTTTAATACTTCAAATTTTTTTAGTATATCATGGTCTCCCTAAGATTTTCCCATTTCTTCCTGACTCCAGGTTATTTCTCGGAATCATGGCTGTATTCTTAAATAGTGCAGCATATGTTGCAGAAATAATAAGGGCAGGTATTCAATCCATAGACAAGGGTCAAATGGAAGCCGGAAGGTCTTTAGGTATGCCTTATGGTATGACTATGAGATATATAACAATACCTCAAGCCTTCAAGAATATCCTACCTGCATTAGGTAATGAGTTTATTGTTTTAATAAAGGAGTCGGCAATAATATCTGTTATAGGTGTTCACGACCTTATGTATAATGCTGACACACTAAGAGGTATAACCTATAAACCATTTGCTCCACTAATATATTCGGGTATTATTTATTTTGTTATTACTTTCTCACTTTCAAAATTAGTAGGTATTTTAGAAAGGAGGCTTGGTTTAGGTGATTAAAGTTAAGAATCTATATAAACAATTTGGTGATTTAGAAGTATTAAAAGGAATTGATGAAAATATAGAAAAAGGTGAAGTAGTAGTTATAATAGGTCCAAGCGGTTCAGGAAATAGTACTTTTCTAAGATGCTTAAATTTATTAGAAGAACCTACTGGCGGGGATA
>CAYMGW010000149.1:0-5940 GCA_964390085.1 uncultured Tissierella sp. | reverse complement strand
ATCAATAAAAGTGTTAAAGGTGATGAAATACCATATGATATTAGAAACATTGACAATGGAAATAGAGCGAGAGTGAAAACTTCTTTAGATAACAATGGTGATTTGATTTTTAAAGAATTATTAAAACTTTTACAAGAGAATAGAGAGTTATGGAGTCCAAATGAGTTGGACTTTAAGAAAAGTATAGCAAAATCAAAAATATATAGTGAATTTAAAATTGATTACAATGATGAAAGCTTTAACAAATTATTTGATTTTACTATGAAGATATTTTATAAGTTAATTCGCAAACCTATTGTTGATGTTGGAGATGTAATAAATAGATTGATGTCTATTTCAAGAGAAAATGCAATAAAGATATTGCTTCTTGGGCAATTTGGAGTAGGTAAATCTACAATAATAAAAAATATGAGTAATATAGCTGAAGAAATAGATTTTCCAGTTGTAGATACTTCAAGGACAACAACATATGAAACAACATATGAAACAACATATATTTTTAAGGATAGTAGAAAATATCATGATTTTAAGTTTGCTGTTCTTTTTAAACAGTATAAGGAAATATACAATCAAGTTCAAGACTGTGTTGATAGAGCTATAAATAAATTAATTAGTTCAATGTTAAAAGGGGAATTAGGTGATTCTATACAAGATTTAACTATGGATAGTTTTGTTTCTGACAAGCTTAGAAAAAAGATATTATAAATATGTGAGGGTTTAAAGCAAAAAGGATTAGGAAATATTGAATATGCTGGAGAAGAGATAGTAGCTTTTTATAATGATAACTATGATTTAGAAAAAATATCTCAGTATGTAGTGCCATTTGCATCTACTGAAAGCGAAAATTTTACACGAATAGTAACACCATTAGTAAAAGAAATAAGGATAGAAGTTCCTTATAATGATTTTCTTGATGAAGAAATAAAAGATAAGATAATATCTATAACAGATACAATTGGATTTAAGCACAGAAAGCAGGAAAATACAAAAAGCTTAGAGGGAAGTACAAATTTATTTTATAATGAATTTGATATAATTACTATTGTAGATAGTGCAAAACAATCAATGAACTCAACAACAGGAAGTATTTTTAGATGATGTATATAAAAATGCGATAAGAAGTAAAATCATACTTGCATATACATTCTATAATCAATTTACTAAAAAAGATTTTGAAGATGAATATGATAAAGAAGAAGAGTTATTTGATTTGCAAAATGCTACATTAAAAAAGCTTGATGACAAAGATATAATTGAAGAATTTTCAGAAGAATTAAAGAATAGAACTATATTCCTAAAGGATTTAGTTAAAGATGAAAAAAATAAGTATGATGGATATGACAGTATGAATAAGTTTTTAGGTAAAGTAGTTAGCCATTATGAAAAATTATATGATTTTAAAGATGTTGAATTGATTGATAAATCAAAATCTATATTAGAATACAATTATAAAAAACTGGCTTTAGTATTTAATTATGCTCAGGAAAAACTTCTTAATGAAGAAGAAGAAATATACTTAAAAAATTATCCTCACTATAAAATAACTGAGGCATTAACAAGAAGACTGAAAAATGATGAGATTTATTATAGTGGGCCTTGGATAACATTAAAGCCTGTAGATGATTTTTGTTATATTATAATGGAGAGGATAGATAAATTTATAAAAGCTCCTAAAGAAATAAATTTTAAAGAGAAGGAAACTATAGCAAATCATGCGTTAAAAGTTGAAGACTGGATAAAAGAAATGATAAGTCAGGAGTTGAAAAAAGTAGCTGTAGTAAGATTTATATATGATTATGAAAAAATATGGGAAGATGCATATGTTGACTTTGGACCTGGTGTTGATTATAGAAGAAGAAATGAAATAATTAAAACTTTTCATAAAATACTACCATCTTTAGATATAAGTAAAAATACATTTGCTGATTATTGGATAGATAAAATAGAGCAAATATTTAAATCTGTATTGAATAAAGCGAAGGTAGAGATTAGCAATAAGATTTAAATATTTATGTCAATACAATAAAGCTCTGCTTTTTATAAAAAAGAATTGCTTGAATTTAAAAAAAGAATTGATTTAAGAGCTCACAGGCTATGCTAATGGGCTTTTTGTCTATTGAAAATCACTTGCTATGCAAGTGTGTTCGGAAGAGCTTTAGCGTTCAGTATAAAAATAAAACCTCCTTTTGTTAAAATAGAATAAGGTTCGCTGGCAAATTCGATAACAAAAGAAGGCATCTAAATGGATAACAACAGTTTAGCACATACTAAATGGAATTGTAAATATCATATAGTATTTGGGCCAAAGTATAGGAGGAAGGAAATATATGGAGAAAAGAAAGCGGAAATAGGAAAGATATTAAGACAATTATGTGATTGGAAAGGTGTAAGAATAATCGAAGCACATGCATGTGAAGATCATATACATATGTTGATAGAGATATCACCTAAAATGAGTGTTTCTGGGTTTGTAGGATTTTTAAAAGAAAAAGTAGTTTGATGATTTTGAAAGATTCTCAAATTTAAAATATAAATATGGAATAGACATTTCTGGTGTAGAGGATTTTACGTTGATACAGATGGAAAAAATAAAAAGGCAATTGAAGAATACATAAGAAACCAAGAAAAAAAAGACATGATATCAGATCAAATAAGTATGAAGGAATATATGAACCCTTTTAAGGGTATCAAGTAAAGTAGTATGCGGCTGGCGGAACTTTAAAAGCGCCTTAAGGCGCAACGCAAGCAATAGCCCCTTATAGGGCTAAGGAAAAACCACCAGCTAAGCTGGTGGATATTTATTAATATTGCCTGAGGAAGAGGAGATTATGACAAAACAACAATTAACTTTGAAATTCATGAAAATAGTCGGTGAGGAAAAGTGAGATTTAGTAGTTCATGATTGCTCAAACTATACAAAATTTGCTAGAAACTTAAATTTAAGCAACAAAGAAGATACCAGGTTAAATGAAGAACTTTTTTATATCTTCAGGGCACGTAGAAGTGATTATGAAGCTTGAAAGGTGAAGTTGGGTATCCCATTGTCACGACAACGGGTCAAGATGGAGGAATTGCTTTTGTTGATGGTTATAAATTAAATATAGATAAAACCGATGTTATACATATATATGCCATGCCTGAGCAAGAAAAGTTAATTAATGCACTAGAAAGCGGAATGAACTTAAAATACATGAGTGCAGTTAGATTAAGTGATGAGAATAGACAGAAAATATTAATTGATAAAAAAGCTGGTGGGAAGAATCATCAACAGAAATTGACTTGCAACCTATAATGAAAGCATTGTTTTTACAAAAAAAGCTTAATATTCAATATGTCCAAAGTGATGGAGCAAAATCTGATAGAATCATTGCTCCTTTTGGCCTGGTGCTAAAATATACATCATGGTATTTAGTAGCTTTTTGCTATACTAGACAAGAAATAAGAACTTTTAAATGTTCCAGAATTAAATGTAAAACTTTACTTCAGGATTCTTTTGTAATTCCTGATGATTTTGTGCTTAAGAGTTATTGGAGAATTTCGATTAAGGCTTTTAAAGAGAGAAAAAAAGAAAATGAGTATTATTCAGTTGAGATTAAGATTCACGAATCTTTTTGGGCAATATTTGAAAAATATGATGTTATAGGTATAAAAAAGCTTGGAGATTCAGTTGTTGCAATGATTGATTTACATAGAAAGGATGTTGCGGAAGAAGAAATAGGAGCTTTTTTATGCTACGGACAGATTTTATATCCTGAAGAAATGAAATTAAAGGCAAGAGAAATATTGGAAAATGGTATTCAAATGTATAAATAATCGATAGATATTTATATCCTTAGAGAATTTAAGCAAATTGAATTAACATGAAGCACTTGCTTTCATCTATGAGTTCCCCGGGAAATTAGGATACGATTTATCTCAGGAAAGATGGAGGCCTTTTTGCTATTATAACTATCAAAAAGTAGGTGAAAAGGATTTCTGCTTTTAATATATTTTAAAAGAGCATTGTGTGAAAAGCGGTCAGGCTTTACTTGTGTTATTCTATACTCATGGAGGTGTCAATATGCATGCATGGGAAGCAATTCAGAGTTCCTTGAACTATATTGAAGATAATATAACGGAAAATATAAAGATAGAAACACTCGCAAAGGTGGCCTCACTATCACCATATTACTTTCAGCGACTGTTTGGGCGTTTGGTGAAAAAATCTGTAAATGAATATGTGAGGCTACGCAGGCTTGAAAAAGCTTCGGAAGCTCTTAAAAGTAAAGAAAAGCGAATCATGGATGTGGCACTTGATTATGGATTTTCAAGCCATGCCAACTTTACTCGTGCGTTTAAAGATGCATATGGCATTACACCAGATGAATTTCGTGCTTATCCTGTTATACTCAATCATTTTATCAAGCCCGATTTGCTATTGAAGTATGTTAGGGTTGATGAAGGTGTACCATTAATTGCTGATGGTATTGTGGTTGAAGTGACCCGTAGAAAACTGGATGAATCGCGTACATTTATTGGAGTTGAAGGTGAAGTGCCTGATACTGAATTAACAGGAGGCAAAGCTACCGGTATCGCTACTACCGGGATTATATGGGATGAATTCCACCGCAAGAAATCGAAAATTATAAATTTACTGCCCAATGGCAATGAAGTTGGCATTCTTTATATGGGAGACGCTAGAGAAGGCTGCTGTACCTATATGGCCGGAGCTGAAGCCACTGGAAATGCACAAGTGGAGGAATATGTTTCTTATACACTGCCGCACGGCGAATATGCTGTTTGCTGCTTTGAGGCGGAAAACTTTACAGAACTTATTGGTTCTGCGATTTTTAAAGCATCCACATTTATGAGCAACTGGATGAAAAATCACAGCCTGACTTGCGGTAATTTTGCTGCTGAGATGTATTATGATACAAATCCTGATAAAAGTTATATGGAGCTATGGCTACCATTAAGCTCGTCACAGAGGATGTTAAAAATGAAGGAAGCATGGGATAAAACCAATGGAATACAAAAGCCGTCATTGGCAACAATCAGTGCCTATGTGAATAGCCCTTTGTTTGAACATCTGTGTAAGCATTTGGAGACAGAATATCAGAGCAAGCCTTTGTTGGAATATAGCAGGTGCTCCATGCAGTATGGATGGAATGTGAAGTATAAAAAGGCAGGACGTACTTTATGTACCCTGTATCCAATGAGCGGATACTTTATTGCCCTCATTGTTATTGGTGATCGTGAGAAGACAGAGACTGAACTAATGCTTCCTTCTTTCACAGAGTATTTCCAACAGTTGTATCATGAAACAAAAACCGGTATGGGTCAGAAATGGCTCATGCTTAACGTGACGGATGTCGCAGTGTTGGAGGATGTTAAACAATGTATCGCTATCCGAAGAGCTAAAAAAAAGAATTAATCTGGAGGTAATGGAAATGGCAACTATATCAAAAATTAATTTACTGGAGCAACCGGAACAGCATGTTCTATCTATCCGCACCACTATTCATTTCGATAATTATTCCAATACTGCCAATCAAGCCTACAAGAGAATTATGGAGTATGCAGAGTACAATAACTTGTTACTTTCAAGTGGTCCTTTTGTATGCTATCATAATACTGATTTAGAAAACCTTGATATTGAAATGGGGTTTCCAGTTGCTAAGCCAGTATCGGGAAATGATGAAATTTCAGGATATACAATTCCTGTTCAAAAAGTAGTGTCAGGCATATTCTTAGGTGCTTATGAAGATACTGATCCGCTGATGTATGAAATTATACAGTGGATAAAAGAGCAGGGCTATGAACAACAAGGAAAGATTTATAATTATTATTTGAATGATGAAAATCGTAATGCAAATGAACTGCTTACACAGATTGTTGTGCCAATAAAATAGGATTGTTTTATAATAAACTTTCTTTGAAAATATTAATTTAGGTGGTGAT
>CAYMGW010000148.1:271-5967 GCA_964390085.1 uncultured Tissierella sp. | reverse complement strand
GATTTTCAATGTATTAAAAGATATTATATTGCCTCAGATAAAATCTAATTAGGGGGGGATTATATGCCGTTACTGGAAGTTAAAAACTTAAAAACATACTTTTATCTAGATAAAATGGAGTATCCTGCAGTAGATGATGTAAGTTTCACCCTAGAAGAAGGGAGAACAATTGCAATTATAGGAGAATCTGGAAGTGGCAAAAGTGTAACAGCCCTCTCAATTATGGGTTTAGTTGATTTTCCAGGGAAAATAGTAGGAGGAGAAATTCTTTATAAAGGTGAAAACTTACTTAAAAAAAGAGAGAGAGAAATGCAACAAATAAGGGGTAATGAAATAGCGATGATATATCAGGACCCTATGTCAACTTTGAATCCAATGAACAAAGTAGGAAATCAAATTGCAGAAGCTTTAATTATACACAAAAAGGCTACTAGAAAAGATGCAAAATTGAAAGCAATTGAACTTATGAAGGCAGTTGGAATTGCAGGGGGAGAAAAAAGATTCCATCAATTTCCTGAACAGTTTAGTGGTGGTATGAGACAAAGGCTTATGATAGCCATGGCCATAGCTTGTAACCCTAAAATTCTAATTGCAGATGAACCTACAACAGCTTTAGATGTTACAATTCAGGCAGAAATTTTGGACCTACTTCGTAATCTACGGGATAAATATAATATGTCCATAATACTAAATACCCATGATTTAGGGGTAGTTGCGGAAATGGCAGATGACGTGGCAGTTATGTATTGTGGTAAAATAATGGAAAGGTCTCCAAATAAAGAATTATTCAATAATCCTTTAAATCCATATACAAGAAAGCTGATGGAGTGTATTCCAAGAATAGATGATAGGAAAAAAAGGTTAGATACAATTGAAGGATATGTACCCCATCTATCACAACTATCAAAGGGCTGTAGATTTTCGGACAGATGCCACAAAGCATTTGAAAAATGTAAAGAAGAACTACCAGAGTTAAGGGAGATTTCTAAAGATCATTGGTCAAGATGTTGGCTTCATGAAAATTAAATCTAAGAAGCATAAAGTAAAAATTAACCTCTAGATAGGGGTTAATTTTTACTTTATGAATTAATGTAAGTTAGTTTTAAATTCCAAATCATTATAAAACATCATCATAGCTCCTGCTGTAGTTCTTTCTGCCAATGGGAGACCACATCTAGTTATACGATAGAATCTTTCTTCATCATCTGAAATTTTTTTAAATCTTCTATAGATTTTAAGGGCTACCCTTGAATTAAACCTTATATAATCTTCAATAGAATCAAGTAAATAGGCCCCTTCCTTAGCTTGAAATTCCTTTATATATTCATAGGTACCTATAACATATAATTCATATTGATGATGATCGTCTAATAATCGAATATTAGCATGTTGAGGTATAGTCATATCTTGAATAATATGTAGAGTTGCTCCTAGATAGAATAGGGATTTATTAAACTGCCCTTTATTCCATAAAATAAGGGCTTCATTGTAATATTCTATTCCCAAATCCATAGCAGATTTCCTTCCGTATAGCCCCTTTTTCTTATATGGATTATAGAAATGATTTGAACTTTTAAAGTCTTGGTCTGCCCATACAGCACCTTCATTTATATCTAATATAAAGTTTCTAAAAAAATTATATTCCTCTAAGTACTTATCATTTTTAAGAATACTTAATGCATGAATATTAATGAACTTATGAACTTTACAATGGGTTTTAATTATGGATTTTTTTATAGGATTTGCAATACCGAAGACTGTCTTCAAAATATAATCATATGTTGTTTCAATGAAATCTATTTTAATCACCTACCATCATTTGTAATTGACAAATTGCATTATAATCTTCCATAGTGTCTATATCTATTAATACTCCTGGGTCACCAACATTTACAAAACAACCTTTCTTGATTGAAATAAAATCTCTTAAGGTTTTATAAGAATTATTTTCCAATAGCTCTTTTATTAAACAAGATTTCATCAATAGTGGATGACCTCTTTTTCCGTTATAAACTGGAATTACTATATCTTCGTCTATATTCAGCATATCCTTATATGTTTTTTCATCAATAAGGGGATAGTCCCCAGGTATTAGAAAGAATTTCTCTTCTTTGATATTAGCTATTCCTTTTTTTACTGAACTAAACATTCCATCTAAATAATCAATATTATATATCAGTTCAACCTTAGGATACTCACATAAAATATTTTTAATATCCTCTATCCTATGACCTCCTACAACTATTATCCTTGAGCATAGAGCATACATTCCAAGGATACATTGCTCTATTACTGTTTTTCCATAGACATCAAATATTAGTTTATTAGTACCAGCCCTTGATGATAAACCAGCAGCTAATACTATTCCTTCTACTTTTGTATTCATTTTTAATTGTTAAATTTCACCTGCCAATACTGACTTTATAGCATCCTCAATTTCTGCATATCCAGTACATCTACATAAATTTGATTGAAGCCATTCTTGTATTACAGCATCATCAGCCTTAGGGTGAATTTTAGATAATGCATGACAAACCATTAAAAATCCTGATGTGCAATAACCACATTGAAATCCAAAATTTTCAACAAAAGCTTTCTGAATTGGTGCATCCTTTAGTCCTTCAACAGTTAGGATTTCTTTTTCTATAGCTTCAACAGTGAGCATTAGGCAAGATTTTATAGGCCAACCATCTACTAGAACTGTACATGCTCCACAGTCTCCATTTTCGCAACCAGGTTTTGTTCCTGTAAGACCAAGCTGTACTCTCAACGTATATAATAGGGTATCAGAAGGCTTTACTAATACATCTCTATTTTCGCCATTTATATTTAAGGTTAATACAGTGGGTTTTAATATCTCTAGCATTTACTTTGCCCCCTCAAATTCATCAAATAACTCAGATAACATATTGTGTAGCATGAATTTTCTATATTCTGAAGAGCCACTAATATCATGCAACACTTTATCTGGTATATTTTCAATAGTTTTTTTAATTCTTTCATCTCTAGATATGGAATTATCATTTACGATTTCTTCAATCTTCAAGGACCTAAAAGGGTATTCACATAATCCACTAAAAGCAATAGAAATTTTGTCACTATCTTTAAGAGCAGCCATTGTAATTAGAGGGTAGTCTATTTTTTCATTTTTTGTTCTTTTTACATGGCTATAGGGTAAAGAGATGAATCTTTCGTCTATTATTATTTGAACTATAATCTCATCTTCTGCAAGGTTAAACTCTTTATGAAATAAATCCATTATTTGAATAGTTTTTCTACATACATTACCTTGGATGACTAATTCACTATTAGTTAAAAGAAGAGGCAACATAGCTTCTTTATATATAATAGTTCCAACTAGGTTACCACCTAATGTAATTTTATCCTGAATTGTATGATCAGCTATTCTCTTAACAGTCAGGCTAAGAAATGGAAAATAGTTTTTTTCTGCAATTTGGGTTAAGGTTATAGCTGAGCCGATTATTAAGCTTCCATTTTTCGATTCAAATACATTGCACTCAGGAATCCCTTTAATATCTATTACTGCATCTGCATATCTATTGTACATTCTTGCCATAGATATAAATTCTGTTCCACCACCATAATATATAGGCTTTTTTCCATTAGATTTTAGAAGGTTAAATAGCTCGATTGCTTTTTCTAATGTATTTGGTTTATAATATTCAAAATCAAAGGGTATCATATTTACCTCCAGTCTTTGTTTTCCATATTAACTCAGGTGATATTGGTATGGTATCGAAGTCAGCATTAGTTGCAGCTGATATGGCATTAGCAAAAGCAGCGGGGATCCCTAAGATACCATGTTCACCCATGCCTCTAGCACCAAATGGAGCATCTATTTGAGGAGTTTCTATAAAATCAACAATATATTCTGGATTTTCTCCATATCTAATTAATTTATATGTCCTAAGGGATGTATTTTCTAATATACCATCATCACTATATAGGAATTCTTCCCTAGTAGCCAATCCTAAGCCCATACTCATGCCACCCATTATGACACCAGCAGCAGTTTTAGGGTTTACAACTTTCCCAACATCTATAACTGTTGCAGCTTTTAATAGCCTATAGGAGTAATTATTAGGATTGTATTCTATTTCCACTGCCTGTGCACCTACAGTCCATGATTCTCCGGTTTTTCCTTTTCCTGTTTCGCTATCTAATGGCCTCAAATGTTTCATCATATAGTTTCCACGACCTATTATTTGTCCACCTATAGATGGACCGTCAGGATACTTGTATCCAAGGGCTAATTCTTTGAAATGAATATATGTTGTAGGGTCATCTTTTAAATATACTATTTGATTTTTAACTTCTAATTCATCTGGTGTACATCTAAGGACTATTGCAGAGAGGGAGCGAAGTTGTTGGAGTATATCCTCTGCTGCCCTAATAGCTGCATTTCCAACCATAAAAGTGGTCATACTGGCTACAGTTTTCCAGTGCTTAGGAGAAACTTCGGTGTCTACATCCATATAAACATGAACTTTTTCAACATTCATTTTCATTTTTTCAGCAACTATTTGAGCAATTGTTGTTTTCATTCCAGGGCCTATTTCAACCCCACCAAAATTAAGATTTATACTTCCATCAGAATTCATTATCAAGATAACACCTGATGTGGCATTGGAAGAAGAGTTGGAAGTTTTCCAAAAACAAGAAATTCCTTTTGCTCTTATGGTACCTTGAGCTGTTTTTATTATTTGGCCTTCTTCCCAATTCATGGATTCTTTTAATTTTAAAATACAGTTTTGTAAACTCCCTGTATTACTTAGAGTCATTCTATTTTGTGTTGGGGAGGTATTTCCCTCAGTTATGGCATTTTTTAATCTTATTTCTAGAGGGTCCATTTTTAATTTTCTTGCTAATTTATCTAGTATTCTTTCAATAACAAAATTCGATGCCACATGGCCGAAACCTCTATATGATGTAACATAACAATGATTAGTATAGATAGTAAAAGAATTGCAATAAACATTTTCAATATTAAATGGACCAGTGCAACTACTAGCAATAGCTTTAGCCATACGAGGACCAGTATCTGAATAGGCACCACAGTCTACAAGATAAGTACAATCTAGGGCTTTTATTATTCCTTCTTTTGTTGCACCTATTTTAATTTTAGCTTCAACACCTATTTTAGAAGGGGAGAAAAAGATATCTTCTTCCCTAGAATTTGCAATTCTAACTGGTCTTCCACCAACAGCTCTAGATGCTAAATATGCTATGAACTCCAATTGAACAGTAGCCTTTCCGCCAAAGGCACCACCAACTAAAGGAGTTCGTACAATAATATTACCTTCTGGAATACTAAAGACTTTACTTAATTCCTCCTTAACTGCAAAGGGACCTTGAGAAGTAGTATAGATTATTACATTTCCATTTGGTAATATTTGTGCTTTGCAATTTCGTGTTTCCATGGCTAGATGATCAGACTGAGGTAGTGAAAAGGATGATTCTAAAATTATATCAGACTCTTTCCATCCCTTATCCATATCTCCTTTTCTTATTTTTACATAACCTGCAATATTTGAATTATGCTGTGGAGCTACTTCACTATTGGGACAATGATATAGAGCCAAACCTTCATGAATTAATGTAGCATCTAGCTTAGTAGCATCGTAGATTGAGTTAATTACAGGTAAGGGTTCATAATCAACCTTAATAAGTTTTAG
>CAYMGW010000148.1:0-261 GCA_964390085.1 uncultured Tissierella sp. | reverse complement strand
TTTTAGAGCTTTAGCTGCTTCTTGTTCACTATTAGCTACTATTACTGCTACAGGTTCACCAAAATATCTAACCTTATCCTTTGCTATAGGTGGTCTATCTTGGATTACTGAACCAGTTAAAACAGGCAAATAATCTCCAGTAATTATAGCTTGAACACCTTTAGATTTTAAAGCTTCTTCTATATCAATTGAGCTTATAATGGCGTGAGCATGAGTGCTTGTCAATATCCTTCCATGCAAAGTATCAGAGGTAACAATGTC
>CAYMGW010000147.1:1165-5974 GCA_964390085.1 uncultured Tissierella sp. | reverse complement strand
ATCTACTGAGACATCAGACAATCCGATTTTTTCTAACTCTTTACCTAAGAGCTTAGCAAATTCAAGCTGATTAGATGTACTTGGTACTGAAGTTGAACTTTCGTTTGAAGTAGTTTCATATTTGACATACTGCAAAAACCTATCAATTAATTTACTCATTGCATTACCTCCCATATTTATTTTTTTATATTAACTATATTATACAATATTCAAAATAATATAATGGAGAATTTTGTAGAAAAAACAATAAAATTTTTAATTTTGTTTCGTGGTGCTAAATGTTATAATGTTCAAGTGAGTAAAGATAACTCTATTGTGAAAAACAAAAAAAGGTTTTTTAAATAGCAAAATAGGGTATATTACCATTAAAGATAAAATTAAAATCTTATTTTAATATTAATATTTGCAATAAAGAATAGGGACAAAATAGTTGTAGATTTGTAAGAAAAACAATGATGAGGTTAAAAGAAAGGTAAAGGGAATAACAATGGGGAAAAAAATAAATAAGAAGGAACTAAAAGAAGAGATTCAAACAAAACGAGAAGAGCTAAATAAAATAGTTTTAGAAGAATTAGATAAAGATAGGATTCTAAAATTTAGTCAAGAATTAGATGTACTAATAAGCAAATATCATTCAATAATCACAGAATAAAAATAGCAGATTACTTATCTGCTATTTTTTATCCCAAAGTGACATCTAAAATCATCATTATAATAAATCCAATAATTACTCCATAGGTTGCTTCTCTTTCATATCCGTTATTATGAGTTTCTGGTATGATTTCATCAGATATAACGAATAACATTGCACCAGCTGCAAAAGCTAAGATAAAAGGAAGTACAGGTTTAAATATAGATACAAGTCCAATTCCTAATATTCCTCCTATAGGCTCTACTAAACCTGTCAGCAATGCAATCAAAAAAGCTTTTTTTACATCATACTTTTCTCTAACCAAGGCTAGGGCTACAGCTAATCCCTCTGGCATGTTTTGGAGACCTATACCCATGGCTATAGATAAACCATTTCTTACATTATCATCACCAAAACCAACACCTACAGCTAATCCTTCAGGAAAATTATGCAGAGTTATTGCAATAATAAATAGCCAAATTTTCTTTAGAGATGTACTAGAGCCTTCAGCTCTTTTGTCTAATAAATGTACATGAGGGGAATATTTATCTGTTAAATCAAGAAAAATAGCACCTACTAAAATACCTAAACCAGTTATTAACGCACCTTTCACTCCACCACCTGAAGCCTCTAAGCTAGGCACTATAAGGGAAAAAGAAGTAGCTGCTAACATTACACCAGCAGCGAAACCCAGTAAGGTATCTAACATCTTTTCAGAAATATTCCTTGTGAAAAATATAGGTATAGCTCCTACACCTGTCATTAGACCGGCTACTACACTAGCAAGGATACCTAATATAAAAGTATTTTCTAATAATCCCATTAACAATCCTCCTTTATCTTAAGTATAAGAATGTATAATTCTTAAGTCAAGACCTAAACTAAAAAAGGAATGCCTATGAAAAGAACAACTATTAGAAGTAATATTGCGATTATCCAAAATAAAGTTTTTTTCTTAATGAAGAATAATTTCATAAAACTCAACTCCTTAAAATGATAGTATTATAATTTATTTGTAAAATAAAAAATATATGCCATTATTTTCATTTTATTGTTAATTCTATTATTATAATGGTGTATAATATAAAATGGGAAGAGGAGGGATAAAAAATGGCAATAAAAATATTAAGTGACAGTGCTTGCGACTTGCCAAAAGAAATAGTAGAGAAATATAGCATAGATATTTTACCTATTATTGTAATTAAGGACGATAATGAATATCTAGATAATCTTACAATTACACCAGAAAAGGTATATGAAGATATGAGAAATGGCGAGATGTATAAGACTGCACAAATACCACCAAAGGCATTTAGTGATAAGTTTTTAGAATATGCAAAAAATGGAGATAGTGTAATTTATATAGCATTCTCATCAGGATTATCAGGTACTTATCAAACTTCCTTATTTGTAAAAGAATCTATACTTGAAGAATATCCTGATTTTGATTTAGATATAGTAGATACAAAGGCAGCTTCAGGTGGTTTTGGGCTTATAGTTTTACAAGCAGCAAAATTGGCAAAGGAAGGCAAAACCAAAGAGGAGATATTAAAGGCAGTTGAATTCTATAAAAAAAATATTGAACATATCTTCACAGTAGATGATATAGAATACTTATTTAGAGGTGGAAGAGTATCAAGGATACAGGCATTTGTGGGGGGATTATTAAATATCAAACCTGTACTGCATGTAGCAGACGGGAAGCTAATTCCATTAGAAAAGGTAAGAGGCAGACACAAGGTATTTAAATGTATGATGGATTTAATGGAAGAAAGAACAAAAAATGCTAATCTAAAAGAACAATTAATTGGCATAACCCACGGAGATGATCTAGAAGGAGCCTTGAAGCTAAAGGAGCTAATCACTGAAAGATTTGGAGCTGAAACATTTATTATCAATATGATAGGCGCATCAATAGGTGCTCACTCTGGTCCAGGGACTATAGCTTTATTTTTCTTGAGAGAAAACTACAAGGAATAATGAGGCTAAAGCTAAGTAAGGAAAAAAAATTTCTTTATTTAGCTTTTTTTATTATAAAACTATAGACAAATATAAACTAAGGTAGTATAATAATAAATGTTGAAAAAAACATATGCACCTTTAGCTCAGATGGTAGAGCAACTGACTCTTAATCAGTGGGTCCAGGGTTCGAGTCCCTGAAGGTGCACCAAGACTTAAGAATAAAGTAGAAACTTATTAAATATTTTATAAAAAAACTATTAATAGTTGCTTAAGCAACTATTAATAGTTTTTTTACTTACGGAAATAATGGTCCCTGAAGTATGACTTCACCCATACGGTCATATGAAACAGGTCTTACTGTTACATCTATATTAGGAATTGTACCACCAAAATCTAATAAGGTATTAGCTACCCAATTTTGGTTATCACCAGTAGGAACTAAATATAAGGTACTTAATGGTACATCTGAGCCAGGAATAGTTAATGTAGCAGTATAACTGTCATATGGCCCAAAAGTATCTGGATCTGGTAGATTTATACCCAATATAGTTACACGTTGAACCGGTGGGGTAAATTCTGTTATTTCAAATACTGAAGCTCCTGCAATAAATAGCTCTTTAGCAGGTCCAGTTGGTAGTAGTGCATTAACTTCTATAAAATCTTGCTCCTCATTTGCCACTGTATCTCATCCTCCTTTAATATTTCTTACATAATACATAATATGTTAATAGGCAAAGATTGTGATAGTATATTAAACATCAATATCCTTGGACAAAAATCATAAAGTTATATAAAATGTATATAATAAAAAAGTTAAAGGAGCTAATAAGATGACTGATTACCTAAGAGCCAGTAATGTAATTGAAGAGAAAATACATATAGGGGAGATTCCAGCTATTCTTTTTAGGCCAAAGGGAATAAAAGGTTTGTGTCCTACAATTATATTCTATCATGGTTGGAGTTCAAAAAAGGAATTTCAAAGGATTAGAGGACTTATATTGTCCGCAGTAGGTTATCAGGTAATAATACCTGATGCTATTTATCATGGAGAAAGAAATCCTATTGATTATAATGTTAATTATGATAAGTATTTTTGGAAGATAATTTTTAACAATCTAGAAGAATCAGGAGTCATTATAGAAGAATTAATATCAAAATATAATGCAGATCCAGATAGAATAGGGGTTATAGGTAATTCAATGGGAGGATTTACAGCTGCAGGAATATTTACTCACAATCCAAATATAAAGGCTTTAGTAGTATTAAATGGTTCCTGTGCATGGAAAAATTCCAATGAAATATTCAAAAGATATCTTGAAATTCAGGTAAGTGAAGAGCTAAAAGAAACAGAGGATAAAATTAATAAGATTGATCCGATGAATAATTTACATTTATTAAATAATAGACCTATACTTATGTTACATGGTAATAGTGATAATGTGGTTTCCATAGAAAGTCAAAGAATATTTTACAAAGAAATAAAACCTTTATATCAAGATAAAGATAAAATTAAATTAATTGAATACAATAATTTAAATCATTTTGTAACTACAAATATGATAGAGGAAAGCATTATTTGGTTTTATAAATACCTCTAAATGTATTTTCCAAATATTGTAAAAATTCATACCTTCTGATATTATTAAATCAGGGGTATTTTTTATTTATCCCGATGCTTTATCGCTTTATCGGAAGGAGGCAAATAATATGCAGTTTTTAGAGTATTTAGATTATATAGAAGAAAAGCTAAAAGCTAATTTTGATATAAAAAGGAATTATGTTATTGATGATTATAAATATGATTTTTTTGCTGAATATCATTTAAGAAGTGAAAGATACATATTATTAAAGAAAGCAGTAATAGCTGCTATGGAATGTAATGAATATTGTTTGATTAAACATTTCAGTAATATTAAGGAATCAGACATACAAATATTTACTGATTCCTTAATTAAAGCCATAGAAGTACTAGTAAATCTAGATGAGGGGCATATGTCTAGTATTATAACAGGGGTTATAGTTTCAGAAGATAAACCGGATGATGATATATTAAAGATTATCCAAAAATTTAAATTTCACAAAGGTTTTTTTAAATGAAACTTAGAGATTATCAAATAAGACTTTCAAACGATGCTGCTGAAATACTCGAGCGTAAAAAAATAGTATGCTTATTTATGGAAGTAAGAACGGGGAAATCATTAACAGCTTTACAAACG
>CAYMGW010000147.1:0-1155 GCA_964390085.1 uncultured Tissierella sp. | reverse complement strand
ATATTCGGCTGATTTTGGTTACTATGAATGAAAAATATATAGTAACGAACAAAAAAGGGAAGGAGGTTCTAAAGGTTTACGGTATTTAGTTTAGAATTAATAACCGGAGAAAGGAGAGGTTTTATGAATTCGCTTTTTGTATTATTAGGTAGCGCTATTATATTCATTATTGCCTATGCTACTTATGGGGCATGGCTTGCAAAAAAATGGGGAATAGACAATTCAAGAAAGACTCCTGCTCACGTTCAAAATGATGGTGTAGACTATGTACCAACCAATTCAGCAGTATTATTAGGTCATCACTTTGCTTCTATAGCTGGGGCTGGACCTATTAATGGACCTATCCAAGCAGCCATATTCGGCTGGGTACCTGTATTGTTATGGGTTGTAATCGGAAGTGTTTTCTTTGGAGGAGTCCATGATTATGGTTCACTCCTTATATCAATTAGAAGTAAAGGTAAATCCATAGGACTAGTAATTAATGAAACAATGGGTAGGAAAGGTAAGCAGCTTTTTTCAATATTCGCTTGGTTAACATTGTTATTAGTTGTTGCAGCTTTCTCAAATATTGTTGCTAGTACTTTTGCAGCAACCCCAGCTGCAGCTACATCTTCATTATTATTTATTGTATTAGCTATTGCTTTTGGTTATGCAGTATATAGAAAGGGAGTATCTTTGAAATTAGGAACTGTTGTGGGAGTTATTCTTCTATTTATATGTGTGTGGCTAGGCCCTATATTCCCTATAGCATTAAGTGTTAATACATGGATAGTAATATTAGCTATTTATATTTTTGTAGCTTCTACTGCACCTGTTTGGATATTGTTACAACCTAGAGATTATCTAAATTCATTTTTACTATATGCAATGATAGCTGGGGCATTGCTTGGGATAGTAATATATAGGCCAGCAATTAAGTTAGAAGCTATAACAGCTTTTAAGGTTAACGGGCAATATCTTTTCCCAATGCTTTTTGTAACTGTTGCCTGCGGAGCTATTTCTGGGTTCCACTCCTTAGTAGGTTCTGGTACTACTTCTAAGCAATTAGATAAGGAAGGAGATGCTAGACCAATAGGATATGGTGGGATGCTTATTGAAGGATTATTAGCAGTTATAGCTTTGATATCAGCAGCATATTTGTCAAAGGGGGAATTA
>CAYMGW010000146.1:4139-5988 GCA_964390085.1 uncultured Tissierella sp. | reverse complement strand
ATGGAAATTATTATCATAGGGATAATAATTTCATTTTAGTAGATATTCCAGGTACCTATTCCTTAATGGCAAGTTCTATTGAAGAAGAAGTTGCTAGGGATTTTATATGCTTTGGAAATCCAGATGCAACAGTAATTGTAGTAGATGCTACTTGCTTGGAAAGAAATCTAAATTTAGTTTTACAAACTTTAGAGATTACTTCTAAAGTAGTTCTATGTGTTAATCTCATGGATGAAGCAAAAAGAAAAAATATAAACATAGATTTAAAGGAATTATCAAAACAACTAGGTATCCCAGTAGTAGGAACCAGTGCAATTAAAAGAAAAGGATTAAAGGATTTGATGGATTTAGTTTATGATGTAGCTTTTAATAAAATTGATTTAAACCCCATAAATATTCAATATGAAGAATCAATTGAAAAAGCTATATCTAATGTTGAAGTAGTACTAAATCCAATAATTGGAAATAAACTAAATTCTAGATGGGTTGCATTAAAGCTTATAGATGGAGATATTCCTTTACTAAACTCTATAGATAAATATTATGGATTTAATTTAAGAGAAAAGCCTGAACTTATAGCTCAAGTAAATGATGCAAGGAGTTTTTTAAATACAATGAAAATTGATCATGATACCTTTCGTGATAAAATTGTTAGTCATCTGGTGAATATGGCAGAAAATATCAGCAGTAAAGTTGTTTCCTTTGAAAAAAACAACTACAATTATTTCGATAGAAAAATAGATAAGTACCTTACATCTAAGATATTTGGAATTCCTATTATGATTTTACTTCTAGCTGTGGTTTTTTGGATTACTATTACTGGCGCCAATTACCCTTCACAATTCCTTGCCAGAGGATTATTTTGGCTCCAAGATAGACTTATAGATTTTTTCACTTGGCTAGGTACTCCTAAATGGGTACATGGTGTATTGGTTATGGGGATTTATCGAACCCTTGCCTGGGTAGTATCTGTTATGCTTCCACCTATGGCTATATTTTTCCCATTATTTACATTGTTAGAGGATTTAGGTTACTTGCCTAGAGTTGCTTTTAATCTAGATAGTTTTTTCAAAAAATCCTGTGCTTGTGGAAAACAGGCCCTAACCATGTGTATGGGGTTTGGTTGCAATGCTGCAGGTATAATTGGTTGTAGAATAATTGACTCTCCACGAGAGCGACTAATAGCCATTATAACTAATAACTTTGTTCCTTGTAATGGAAGATTCCCAATATTAATAGCTATTATTTCGATGTTCTTTGCAGGAATTGTAAAAGGTCCTCTTCAATCACTAATACTAACACTAATCCTTACTGGTGTTATAATTTTAGGTGTTTTTATGACATTAATGGCATCTAAAATATTATCTAAAACAATTCTTAAAGGAATACCTTCAAATTTTACTTTAGAATTACCACCCTATAGAAAACCACAAATAGGAAAAATAGTGATTAGATCAATTTTTGATAGAACTTTATTTGTCTTAGGTCGAGCAATAGCAGTAGCTGCACCAACTGGATTGGTTATATGGATAATGGCAAATATTTATATTGGTAATTTAAGCATTTTATCTTATCTCGCCAAATTCTTTGACCCATTTGCTAAGCTAATTGGATTAGACGGTTATATCTTAATGGCTTTTATTCTAGGTTTTCCTGCAAATGAAATAGTTATCCCAATAATAATTATGAGCTATATGGCCTCTGGAAATCTTATTGAGTTAGATAGCTTGGTACAATTAAAAGAGCTTCTTATCTCTAATGGCTGGACTTGGTTAACTGCTATTTGTGTGATGCTATTTTCTCTAATGCATTGGCCCTGTGCTACTACTTGCTTGACAATTAGAAAGGA
>CAYMGW010000146.1:2252-4129 GCA_964390085.1 uncultured Tissierella sp. | reverse complement strand
TGCTTTTTATTTGCAAGTGCTGTTAGATTGATTGGTATAATATAAATAATCTATCTTTATTAAAAGAACTAAAAGCTATTGGATGTTTTCAATAGCTTTTTATTGTGAGGAATACTTGAATATTTTACACTATATAGGTAAAAAATAACTGTATTAAAATACTATGTATATGGAGGATTCGTATGAATATTAATAACTTAAAATATTTTCAAAAACCGCCTCTTTCTTATTGGCTAGCATCTACATCCATTACAGATTACCCTTCTTTGCAAGAAGATATAAGTGTCGATGTTGCAATAATAGGAGGTGGATTAGCAGGTATTCAATGTGCGTATCAGTTACAAAAAGAAGGATTAAATATTGCTGTTCTTGAAGGAAATCGTATAGGTCATGGTACATCAGGACATACAACAGCAAAAATTACATCACAGCATAATCTTATTTATGATAAAATTCAAAATCAAATGGGAACAGAATTAGCCAAGCAATATGCTACAGCAAACGAAACTGCTATTCACGAAATAAAAAGAATCTCAGAAGAAAATAATATAGATTGTGAATATATTTCTCAATCATCATTCGTATATACCCAACAAGATGAATATATACAGAAAATTCATGATGAAGTAAAAGCTGCATCAAGTTTGGGTATTGAAGCCTCTTATGTAGAAGATATCCCTTTTTCAATTCCTATTAGGGGAGCTGTTCGCTTTGATAATCAAGCCCAATATCATCCCCTTAAGTATTTATTGTCTTTAGCAAAAATAATTCATGATAAAGGAGTTCAGATCTATGAGCAAACTAGAATTGTAGATATTGAAGAAAATGATAAATATACAATTATAACCTCCAATGGAGAAAAAGTTACTGCTGAAAAAGTAATTATTGCATCTCACTATCCTTTTTATAATAAACATGGGATGTATTTTGCAAGAATTTATGCTTCAAGAACTTATATTATAGGAGTTAGAGCAAAGGAAAAATATCCAGGTGGGATGTATATAAATGCGGAAAAACCAGCTCGTTCCCTTAGACATCAAAATACACCAGAGGGCGAGCTTATACTCATAGTTGGAGATGAACACAAAACGGGTCAAGGAGATGATATGAACAAACACTATAGGGCATTAATGGACTTTGCTGATGATATCTTCACTGTGGAAGATATTCCTTTCCGATGGTCTACTCAGGATTGTATGACTTTAGATAGTATACCTTATATAGGAAACTTTACTCTAAATACACCTAATCTTTATATAGCTACTGGCTTTCAAAAATGGGGAATGACAAATAGTACAGTTTCTTCCTTGCTACTTAGAGATTTAATTATTAAAGGTGAAAGTCCATGGCAAGATGTATATAATCCATCACGTAAGACTATTTCCGCATCTACAAAAAATTTTATAACTGTAAATGCAGATGTTGCAAAGCATCTAGTAAAAGGAAAACTTAAAGCGTTAGATAAGGATGTTGTTCTTCAAAATGAAGAATCTACAGTTTTAGAAAAAGACGGAAATAGAGTTGGAGCATATAGAGATGAACAGGGGAAACTTCATTTAGTAAATACCACATGTACCCACATGGAATGTGAATTAAATTGGAACCATGCAGAAAAGTCTTGGGATTGTCCTTGTCATGGTTCAAGATTTTCCTATGAAGGAGAAATATTAGAAGGTCCTGCAGTAAGTCCCCTAAGAGTTGAACATGATGTAAATACTATTGAAAAACTATTTAAAGATGATTTCTAGTGTGTTTTCTAATTTGTAGAAACCACTAATTATACACACAAAAAAGCTTATCCTTCAAGATAAGCTTTTTTAACTCTTTCATCTGTGACCATTTTTTTTGCATTGCCTTCCATTTCTATTTCTCCATTA
>CAYMGW010000146.1:0-2242 GCA_964390085.1 uncultured Tissierella sp. | reverse complement strand
CAATGCCATATTTGCATTCTGCTCTACTAGTAAGACTGTAGTTCCTGCCTTATTTATATTCCTAACAATTGAAAATATCTCCTTTACTATAATTGGAGCTAGTCCCATAGAAGGTTCGTCTAATAGAAGAAGTTTTGGTCTTGACATTAGTGCACGACCAATTGCCAGCATCTGTTGTTCTCCACCTGATAGAGTACCAGCCATTTGTTCTTTTCTTTCAAGAAGTCTTGGAAATAAAGAAAATACTTTATCAAAATCCTTCTTAATATCTTCTTTATCATTTCTTGTATATGCTCCCATTTCTAGGTTTTCCATTACACTCATTTTAGAGAAAACCCTTCTTCCTTCTGGAACATGAGATATACCTAGTCTAACAATATCTGGTGCACTTAAGGAATTAATCTGTTCCCCATTCAATTTTATTTCTCCACTTTTAGGCTTTTCCATTCCAGATATAGCCTTTAAGGTTGTACTTTTTCCTGCTCCATTTGCACCTATAAGAGTAACTATTTCTCCTTCTTCTATTTTTATGCTTATATCCTTAAGTGCATGTATCCCTCCGTAATATACATTCACATTTGAAAGCTCTAACATTGTGCTGCCTCCTCACCTAGATAAGCCTTGATTACCCTTTCATTCTTTTGTATCTCCTCTGGCCCACCACTGGCAACTAAATATCCATAGTCAAATACAAATATTCTTTCACAGATACTCATAACTAAGGACATATCATGTTCTATAAGGATTATTGTAAGGTCGAAAGTCTCTCTTATCCATTTAATTAAAAAGTTAAGCTCCTTAGTTTCCTTAGGATTCATCCCAGCAGCTGGCTCATCTAACAATAATAGCTTTGGTTTTGCAGCTAAAGCTCTTGCAATTTCAAGTCTTCTTTGATCCCCATAGGGAAGATTTTTTGCAAGCTCCTCTTTCTTATCTAATAAATTAAACTTACTAAGAAGCTCTATTGCTTCTTCATAAGTATTTCTTTCGGTTTTATAATATGAAGGCAGCCTAAATAATGCTGAGGCTACACCATATTTTAAACCATTATGAAATCCAATAAGTACATTATCAAGTACTGTCATATTTTGAAAAAGTCGTATGTTTTGAAAAGTCCTAGAAATTCCATAATGAGTGATTTTATGGGGTTTCAAATCTTTGGTTGATACTTTTCTCTCTAAATCATAAACTATTTCTCCTGATGTAGGAGTATATATTCCAGTTAATAGATTAAAAAATGTTGTCTTTCCAGCACCATTTGGTCCAATTAAACCAATAATTTCTCCTTTTTCTACATCTAAGCTAACATCTGTGATTGCTTTGATACCACCAAAATTCTTCGATAGATTACTTACTTTCAATACTGACATTTTTTCTTCCTCCTTTCCTCAATATTTTAAATTCCTCTTTACCTAAAAGTCCTGTTGGTCTATAAACCATTATCCCAAATAGAATAAGTGAATAAATTACCATTCTAAGTTCTGGTATGCCTTGAAGAAATAATGAAATCACGGATAAAACAATGGCTCCAACAATTGTTCCTGCAACACTTCCCATTCCACCAAATACAACAATTACTAATATATCAATTGATTTCATAAAACCAAAGGAATCAGGTTTTATAAAATAAAAATAATTAGCATAAAGCGCTCCAGCGATTCCTGCAAAAAAGGCTCCAATGGCAAAAGCCAATACCTTATAGAAAGTAGTATTAACTCCCATAGCCTCAGCTGCTACTTCATCTTCTCTTATGGCTATACATGCTCTTCCATGATAAGAATTAATGAAATGTTTAATTAATAACACTGTAGCTACTGTCATAACAAATATCCAAGTCCAATTTGTATATTGTGGAATATCATTAAAACCAATAGCCCCACCTATATAATCAGTATTTAATGCCAAAATCCTTACTATTTCACCAAATCCCAGGGTGGCTATAGCTAAATAATCACCCTTTAATCTTAAGGTTGGAATTCCAATAAGTATACCTGCCAGTGCAGACATAATTCCTGAGGCTATTATGGCTACTATAAATGGTTGCCCTAATTTAGCAGTAAGTACTGCTGATGTATATGCACCTATTGACATAAAAGCTGCATGGCCCAATGAAAATTGACCTGTAAATCCAGTAATTAAATTTAATCCAACAGCTAAAATAATATTAATTCCAACAAGAAAAATATTTAATTGTAAATAAGAATCTATAATACCTACATCCATCAAAATCTTTACTAAAAAA
>CAYMGW010000145.1:5593-6020 GCA_964390085.1 uncultured Tissierella sp. | reverse complement strand
AGTTAATAGTTAATATTTATCCATCTGCTCGACTGTCTCTAACCCTGGAAAGTTATCTCTAACAGTATCAATCATTTAATCCAAGAGTCTATATCTTGCATTTCTGCATAACATAAAGAGTATTCTTCCCTTAACATATTACATGTCTCCTTTAAGTGTCATTATTTTATTGCTGTGTCTTAAAGGAAGATTGTTCACTTTAATTCTTCATTGTTTAAAATATTCTTCATTAATTTATTTGATATATCTAAAGCCTCATTTCTGCTATTTGCTGGGGCAGAAGCCATTAGTCCATTATTACTGGACCAGGCATAACCTCCACTATTGACGGATTCCCAAATACATATTGTAAACCTATCCTTAATATTATTTGAAACCATATTACCGTATAACCTATATTCACCTAAACTTTCATCATAATACTGTA
>CAYMGW010000145.1:4217-5583 GCA_964390085.1 uncultured Tissierella sp. | reverse complement strand
ATTACGCAACTGATATAACATATGATTCCTTAGCAAATGCATCATTTCTATTGCTAAATTCCATAAATACACTAACAAATTTCTTATCCCCTATATTAATTGCTCCCTGAAACTTATCACCTTTAAATAGTCGTTTTGATAGATATCCATCAAAACTTATTTTAATATTTTCCGAATATGAACTGTCTCCCAATCTATATATTACTCCATTGTATTCTTTGTAAAACTTCTTAGGATAAGAATAAATCACAGCTAAAACAATTAATAAAATAAATGTGTAAAAAACAAGTCTTTTATGATTTTTCAAAATATCTCAACCCTTAATATATTTTATTCTACTGGAACGCTTTATAAGAATGATGCATCATTATAAAGAAATTATTATTTGCTTTTTAGTTCTAAAAGTATAGGTGTTATATTAAGTACAATAGATATAATCGTCAAAACCCATAACGCCATTTCCATACCAGGTACTACATCTAATAAAGCCGACCAGTCTTCCACTTTTACCCACCTAGATACAAGACTGTATTCTGAACAAAGTGTTAATGCTGTAAATGATAATCCTATTGCCATAACAAGTTTATAATCCTTTCCTGCTTTATACATATAGAGATTTATAAAAGTTGCTGCTATAGCAATAACCCCTAATATTATCCACATAATTATACCTCCATTATATTTTTATTTATGTCGTGTAATACAATATCTAAATCAAAGAGACTTAATTTTCTAAACTCCTGTCTTTCCATCTTACTACCACCTCATTACATAAGTAATGTTAATACAATACCTAACGTAAAAAACACCTATTTATTCTATATTTCTACCTGATTGATACTTATAATTTCTAATCATCATCCCTTGAGATTTGAACATCCCTAGTTTTTCATAAAATAATTGTAAATCCTCATCACATAGCAAATCCACCATGTAAAAATCATCTAGTTCTTTTAGCATCCTTTTAACCAACTCAGATCCTATGCCTTGGTTGTGATATTGAGGTAACACTTCTAGAAGAGGAATATATGCAGATAATACTCCATCGCTAATTGCATTTATAAAACCAATTATTATATTATTTTCATCTACTGCAACTATAGCCTTATAACTCTTTTCTAGAATTTCTCTATGTTTTTCAACACTAGGTGGATTTGGCCATCCATCAAAAAATCCTTGCCCTATTTGTAAATATTTTAAATCAGAAGAATATTCTTTATACTGGATCAAGTTTTTCACTCCTTTATAATTATTAATTTTCCTAAGACAATAACAAATTGCTAATGTTCCACGTGGAACATTTGTAAATTATATCCCAAAACATATTTGTTTTTATAAAAGCCTTGGAATACAAATTTTTAGATAA
>CAYMGW010000145.1:0-4207 GCA_964390085.1 uncultured Tissierella sp. | reverse complement strand
TGATACACTCAGCAAAAGAATTTGCTGATAATAATTTATTATATTGTTAATACATATCTACAGCTTTTAAGTGATTAACTCACCTATTCCTTTTATTATATTTTTTTAATTTCTTCTCTTTAATAAAATAACTAATAAAAACAGCACCTATTGAAGCAATTAACTTAATTTGCCAAAGATGAAAGAAGTTTTTTATAAAATAATCTAAAGACTCTAACAATCTAGATGATTCAATAGGTGAAAAATATTTTATCCTTACACCTGGGAAAAATCCGAACAATGTAAACATAATTATAACTAATATAAAAATATTAATTTTATTATCTTTCAATTTATTCACCTCAATTTATTCTAAACTCATTAATTTACATTAATCATATCATAAAAAAGTTGTTTTAGAAGTTATTAAGCAAATTGTAATCATAATGTAATTTGATAATAGAGAATTATTATATGAGATATAAGATTGTTAGTTATATTACTTCTTGGGTATATCTAATTTAATCATATATAAATATTATAAGGAGTGATTTAAGATGAATATAAAGATATTTTCGGACTTTGCATGTCCATTTTGCTATATAGGCTTTTCCATAGCTAATAGATTGATGCAAGAAAATCCTGACATAAATATTGAATGGCTCCCCTATGAATTAGACCCTCATTTATCCTTAGAGGGAAGTCTTCTCACTGATTATATTCCTAAGGATCAAATAGATATGAGCTATAGAAGAATTGAGAGATTAGGTTCAGAATATGAATTAGTGTATAATAACAAAATTAAAAAATTTAATACCCATAGATTACATCAAGCTGCCCTTTATGCACTTGGAGAAGGCAAATATTATGAATTTGCTAAGGAAGCCTTTAAAACTATTTTTGAATATGAAAAAAATGTTGGAGAGCGTACAGTAGTAAATGAAATAGGATTAATAGCAGGACTCAATATAGTGGAGATGAATAATTGTATTGACAAAGGTAATTTTGATGAAAAAATGAATGAAGCTAAAAATTTAGCATCTGTTTATGATATAGATAGCGTGCCTACTTTTATCGTAAATGATAAAAAGAAAGTAACACTATTAAAGGATTATGAAAAATTTAGGAAAGATTTATTAGGATAAGAATTAATGATTAAAAGCAATAGATGTTCCACGTGGAACATCTATTGTTTTTAGTTTATAGAAATTACTATTTTTACATACCACTAGGTAGGATACATAATCCTCTCTGAATACCATTTTTTGCTCCTCTACCTCTTCCTTGACCTGCTCCACTTAATCTACCGAAGCCGATTCCTAGTCTCTCATTATTTTCTCTATTTGTTCCTAAGCCGTCACAATTACTCATTCTTTCAGTAATGATAGCCTTTAACTCTTCTGCTTTTTCTAATGTAATTTTTCCATCTTTAGCCATTTGCTCGATAAGCTCAATTTTAGTCTTTAATAATTCTTCTGGTGACTGTCCAGATAAATATAATCTTGAAGAATATCCTGCACCATAAATAGGTCTTACATCACTTTCAGCATAAGCATATCCTCCTAGACTTCCTAATGTCATAACTGCCACCAATGCAATTGCTAAAAAAAACATTTTTTTCATGTTTTACCACTCCTTTATTTGATTTGTCTTTATTATACAAATCAATTGTGAAGGAAATATGAAGGATTTATTCTTTATAACAAAAAAACCTCTCACTATTTATTATATTATTAACTTTTCATCATATCTCCCAATCTATAATTTTTAAAATGGATATATCAATTGATTAAGGGGTTTATAACCCCAAATACAATTTGTACTAGGTAAGTATATCTATGATATTGACACATGTGTAAAAAGTCCTTAAATCTCAAAATACAGCTTCATTTTTTTGATGATTTATTTTATAAAATAGGTACCATGTTTAAAATAAACTAAAATTCTTTTTAATAATTTTTAAATTTTTAATTACATAAATAATAAAAAGAAATTTTTATTATTTATGTAATTAAGTAGAAGGATAAATCTTGTATTCAAAAGCAAACTAATTATAAGCAATTATTTTGGAGGTAAATCTTATGAGAAAAAATCCTATCAAATTTCTTGTATTATGTTTATTAATAGGGTTGTTAAGTATATCAACTTTAGAGATTAGAAATACCAATAGGGATGAAAAACAATCCAAACTAATTTTTAATAATAATGGAATGTCTATTGAAAAATTACTTGATAAAAATCTTTTTGTAATCCTAATCTACCCTAATGTAGAAAAAGCAATAGATGAATATTATAGTGATTATTTTACCTATACTCCTACTTCTGACCCTTGGCATTACAAATTTTTAAACTTAAAAAAACTACCAGAATCAAATTTCTCATATATAATAAAGCTTGAAGTAATGCCATATGTGGGTCCTCATTTAACAGTAGGAGTTGACCATATTACACTAAAAGTAGATTTCAACGGAACAAATGTGGAAAAACACGAGCATATTGAAAGCCATGAGCTTCCACCACATTATCAAGGTATCATTAAGAAGAAAAAAACTTCTACAAATACATGTCTTCCTGAATAAATTTTATAATATGTACTTGTCAACATGAATATATATACTTTATATGAAATAATCATAATTCAAAATAGGAGAATTTAAATGAGAAATATAATAAAAGATCTTAATAAATTACTAGATATTACAATTGTAATTATATTATTAATGTCAATATCCATATACAGTATGTATCCTCAAGCTATATATACATTTTCAAACAATCGTACGGTCATTGTATCAAAAGGACCAAAAGACGAAAAAATCTTGGCTTTAAGTTTTGATGACGGTCCTCATTCAAAATACACTCTTGAAATTCTTGATATACTTAAACAATATAATATTAAAGCAACATTTTTTGTCCTAGGTAAACACGCTGAATTATACCCAGAAATAATAAGCAGGCAAGTAGCGGAAGGTCATGAAATTGGTAACCATTCATACTCTCATGTAAATATGAAAAAAGCATCAACCAAGATAATTAAGGAAGAATTTGAAAAAACCCAAAATATAGTTTATTCAATAAGTAATACAAAACCTAAAGTATTTCGCCCCCCTTATGGAAACTATAATGATGAAGTAATCAAGGTAGTCACTAGTGATGATTCATCTGTGGTCCTTTGGACCTTTTATCAGGATTCAAAGGATTGGAGCAACCCTGGAGTAGATAAAATAGTTAATACTACTTTATCTAAAGTACAAAATGGAGATATCATACTATTCCATGATTATGTATATAAAAAGGAAAGTCATACTGTAGAAGCATTGAAAATAATAATACCTAAGCTAATCGATGAAGGATATAAATTTGTTACCATGTCCGAATTAATTAATATTTCTCAAGAAAAAAAGGTATTAAATAATTTTAATTAAACTTCAAATATACACCTTATATACAATAAAAAGTCAGGGATTAACCTGACTTTATTTTGGTATTTTAACAACTACTTCTACATGGTCACCTTTATCTACCTCTTTATATTCAGCTTTAATTCCAGTGTCTTTAATGGCTGAAAAAGCCTTTTTTATTGTATTTAGGTAGATTCTAATATTTATCATGCTCTTAATATTTTGTTTTACTTCATTATCTTCTTTCTTAGTTAAATCATCTAATATATCATTAACTAAAGCCTCTGTCTTATTAACATTTAGCTCGTTCTTTATTACTCTTTCTAAAATTTTTCTTTTTAAATCATCATCAGCTAGTTTTAGTAATGCTCTTCCATGTCTCTCTGTAAGATTATATTCTAATAGACTTTTCTTAATATCCTCTGGCAATTTTAATAGTCTCAATTTATTAGCAACTGTAGATTGATTCTTTCCCATTTTTTCAGCTATTTCCTGCTGAGTAAAACCATGATCTTCTATTAAATTATTATATCCTTCTGCCTCTTCAATAAAATTTAAGTCTTCTCTTTGAAGGTTTTCCATTAATGCAATCAAAGCCGATTCTTTATCTCTATAATCCACTATAATAGCTGGTATTTCTTGAAGTTCAGCCAATTCCGAAGCTCTTAGCCTTCTTTCTCCAGCTATTAATTCATAGGAATCTTCTTTAATCTGTCTAACACTAATAGGCTGAATTACTCCATAAGATTTTATGGATTGACTTAATTCTTCTAAGGATCTTTGATTAAAATCTTTTCTAGGTTGATATGGATTTGGCTTAATATCAG
>CAYMGW010000144.1:0-6145 GCA_964390085.1 uncultured Tissierella sp. | reverse complement strand
CAGTCGTAGGTATAACTTCTGTAGAGGTACAACAGTTTTTCTTCTCTGAGCAAGAAGTTGAGGGAGTAGGCTCAGGAGTTATTATAGATAGTAATGGATATATCCTTACAAATTCTCATGTAGTAGCAGATGGAAATGCAAAATCAGTTAATGTATTATTTGAAAATGGTGATAAAAAGCCTGGGAAGGTACTTTGGAATGATAGTACCTTGGACTTAGCCATAGTTAAGGTAGATGCTACAGGACTTCCAGTAGCTACTTTAGGAGATTCAGATAAGCTAGAAGTTGGTGAAATAGCTGTAGCCATTGGAAACCCATTAGGATTAGAATTCCAAAGGTCAGTTACATCAGGAATAATATCTGGACTTCATAGGTCTGTTCAAGTAAGTACAAGTAATGTGATAGAAGATTTAATACAAACAGATGCATCTATTAATCCAGGAAACAGTGGCGGGCCACTTCTAAATAGTAAAGGTGAAGTAGTAGGTATCAATACAGCAAAGATAAAATCAGCGGAAGGATTAGGATTCTCTATTCCTATAAATGAAGCGAAAGCCATAGTAGAAGAAGTAGTTAAGAATGGTTCTTACAAGACAGTATTTATGGGAATATCAGGAATTTCTGTAGAAGATTATCAAGCTAGGCTAGGAGTCAAATTAACAACAGATAAGGGAGTAATATTAATTCAAGTTTCAGAAAATACCCCTGCATCTAGAGCTGGTTTATTAAATGGAGATATTGTTACAAAAATAGATGATATAGAAATAGATAATATGAGTAAGCTAAAGAAAGCTTTATATAGATATAAACAAGGAGATAAAGCAACATTAACAATTATTAGGAATAATTCTGAAGAAAAGATTGATATAGAGTTTACAGATGTAAGATAAACTGTAAGTAAAATAGCCTATGAGTAATCCCCCTTCTCATAGGCTATTTTATAAGGAATAGGAAAGTTTTACTATAACTGACCTAAATAAGTTTTAAACAGATTGCCAAAAAAAGCTACTTTAATAATGCGTCGATAGACGCTTTTTTTGTTTGTGAAAATATTTTCACAAATTTGATCAAATAAGAAAAGTTTTTACATTGGTTTGTCCCATAGTCCAGTGATAACATTTAGATAAAGAACAAATAAGGAGGAATAAATATGGACTATTTACAAATTGCAAATAGCCTTCCTATGTGGTTGGCAGCAGGTCTGGCAATATCCTTGGCATTATTTCAAGCAATTATCTTTGCTAAAAAATCTTATAGTACAGGAAAAGAAATAGGACTTACAGAAGAACAAATGAGGAGTGCTATGAAAAGTAGCTTTATCACATCATTGGGACCCTCTGTAGTAATTTTAACAGGTCTTTTATCTTTATTAGTAACAGTAGGTGGACCTATGGCATGGATGAGATTATCCTTTATAGGTTCAGTAATGTTTGAGATGATGGCAGCAGGCTTTGGAACAGAAGCAGTAGGAGTTAAGATGGGAATAGACCCAATGACTAATATAGCCTTTGCAAATGCAGTTTGGACCATGATACTTGGATCCATTGGATGGATAATATTTTCTACATTGACAGCAGATAAAATGGAAAAAGTACAGACTAAGTTCTCCAAAGGAGATAAGGGAATGTTAAGCATTATATCTATAGCGGCCATGTTAGGCTCCTTTGGTTCATTAGTGTCAGGACATCTAGTAGCAATGAATAAAAATACTATTGCAGCACTAGCAGGTGGAGCTATAATGCTCATATTATCTCCGATATCAGATAAAAAGAATATTAAATGGCTTAAAGAATGGGCTTTAACCATAGCACTATTTGGTGGAATGGTAGTAGCAGCATTAATATAGGTTTAATAATAGAGGAGGCTATTATAATGGAAAAAACTAATCAATACGATGGAGTATATTTACCATATATAATTAAATGGGGAAAGATAACAGGTTGGCTAGGAGTGTTATTATCTTTCGGACCAGCACTAGTACTTGCAGTAGTATATAAATTAGTTCCACCGATAAGTGCAATAATTACTGGATTTGTAGCAATAGCATCAGCAGTAGGTGTAGTTTGGATAGTAGAGCCAATATCATATTTTCCTATAATTGGAGTACCTGGAACCTATATGGCTTTTATAACTGGAAATATTTCAAATCTTAGAATTCCAGCTGCGGCAGTATCTCAAAATGTAGCAGGAGTAGAACCTGGTACAAAAGAAGGAACTATAATAGCTACATTAGGTATGGCTACATCAGTTATTGTAAATATTGTGATACTTGCTTTGGGAGTGTTTGCTGGGGCTGCAATTTTAGAATCCTTACCAGAGAATGTAGTTGCTTCATTTAACTATTTGCTGCCAGCATTATTTGGAGCAATATTTGTACAGTTTGCCCTTAAAAAGTTGAAGTTAGCACCAATAGCCTTGGGACTAGCATTAGGGCTAACCTTTGCTCTAAAAGCAGGAGTGTTTAGTTTCTTGCCAGGCTATCCAAGTTATATAGTTACATTAGGTTCAGTATTTGGAACTATGGCTATAGGTACAAGTTTATTTAAGAAGAAACTTTTATAGGTATGTTATAAGGAGGGGTTAAATTGAATAAATCAGATGTATTAAAATATTTAGAGGATATAAGCGAAGATGTAAAAGAATTGAGTCTAAAAATATGGAATAATCCAGAGACTTCTGGAAATGAAAAAGAATCATCTAATTTGTTTAGAAATATATTAAAATCTTATGGGTTTGAAATAAAAGAAGTAGAAGGAATGGAACATGCATTTATTGGTGAATATGGCAATGGCTCACCTGTAATAGCAGTGCTAGGAGAATATGACGCATTACCAGGATTATCCCAATCTCTAGACACAAAATTTAATCCAGTAAAGGTAAATGGTCCAGGACATGGCTGTGGACACAATCTATTAGGTAGTGCAGCCCTAGGCTCTGTACTTGCAATTAAAAAATATTTAGAAGAAACTAAGACAAGTGGAACCGTAAGATTCTATGGTTGTCCTGAAGAGGAAACTCTATTAGGTAAAGTAAAGATGATTAAAGCAGGAGCTTTTGAAGGTTGTGACTTGGCACTTAGCTGGCACCCTATGAATGCTAATGTGGCAATAGATAAAGGATATTTAGCTAATAGTTCCATTAAATTTAAATTCCATGGAATATCAGCTCATGCAGCTCAATCTCCAGAATCAGGAAGATCTGCTTTAGATGCTGTTGAGTTGATGAATGTAGGTGCAAATTATTTAAGAGAGCATGTTATAGATTCGGCTAGGATTCATTACACCATAACCAATGCAGGAGGAGCACCAAATATTGTTCCAAAAGAAGCAGAATCTTGGTATTTTGTTAGAGCACCTTATAGAAAAGACGTTGAAGAAATAACAGAAAGATTATTTAAGATTGCAAAGGGCGCAGCAATGATGACTGAGACAACTGTTGAATATGAGGTTTTAGGTGGATGCTATGAGAAGCTACCAAATAATGTATTATATGATTTAACTCATAAGAACATGGTTGAAATTGGAGTACCATCTTATACAGAAGAAGAACTTAAATTTGCAAAGACTATACAAGAAAGCTTAGATCCAAAGCTAGTAGAAGCTGAAATTAAGAAATATATAGATAGTGATGAAAAAGTATTTCTTCACCAAGAAGTATTAGAAAAAGAAAAAGTAAGCTCTGTAGTAGTTTCTGGTTCTTCAGATAGTGGAGATGTATCTTGGTTAATGCCTATGAATTTATTGCTTACTGCTACTTGGCCATTAGGAGTACCTGCACATTCATGGCAAGCAACTTCATCATCAGGTTCATCAATGGGGCTTAAGGGTATGCTCTATGCAGCAGAGATTTTTTCAGGAATGATATATGATTTGCTAAATGATCCAAAATTAGTTGAAGAAGCAAAGGCAGAATTTAACAAAAGAACAGAAAATAGAAAATATGTAAGCCCACTTCAATAGAGGCAATTCCTATTGGTAAATTAAATACAATATAAAATTAATAATAAAAAGGATTCTTTGCAAGGCTCTAGGTTATAATATCATAGTGACAGATGCAAGGAATCTCTTTTTATAACGAATTAGGAAAGTTCTACTTTATTATTTTTTTCATATTAGAGTCTTTCGTTAATATATAGGATTTTTGTGGTAAAATGTTAGTATTAAACAAAAGTAGGTGATACTATGGGCTTAACTATAAGAGAAATGCTTGATGCAGAATTTTTTAAGGATTTTAAATTAATAGCAGGAAATAAGGGTTTAGACAATCAAATACAAGGGGTAGCTATATTAGATGCTCCAGACGGATTCAAATGGACAAAGGGTAGAGAATTTGTTATATCATCAGGTTATGTATTTCAACAACACCCTAGATTATTTGAAGATTATTTAGAGACAGATATATTTAGGGAAATATCAGGTATGGGAATCAAGTTAGATAGATATTTAAATGCTATTCCAGACCATATAATAGCTGTGTTTAATGAGTACAATATACCTTTAATAAATATTCCAATGGCTCCTTCTTGGATGGATATTATGAACCAGCTTAATGTTCTTGTAATGAACAAAAATATTAGACAATTTAGGATAGGTAATATTAATCCAAAGAGTTTCTCTAATTTAAGCTATCAAGCAAGAAAGATAAATAAGATATTGTCACAAATGGAAGGGGAAATGAAATTTCCATCAATGCTATATGATTTATCAAGCGAAAAAGCTTATTATAGCTCGTCTACATTTATAGAGTTGCTGGGAGATATTCAGATAGGAGATTTTTGGAATCCAACAATTGAAGTTACAAAAGAAATATTATGTGACAATCTTAAAATGATACGATATAGGTTTCACGATGATAAATATGAAAGACCCTATAGTTGGATTACTGTACCTATTACAGTAGGAGATAAAATAAAAGCTTATTTTGTAGTAGTTGAAGCTACAGGGCTTATAGATTATTTTGACCAATTTGCATTACGTATAGGATTCTTACTTCTTCAATCAATATATGAGCAAATATTGGTGGCACAAAGTATTGGAGACATAGGATTTGAGAAGTTTATTGGAGAAATTATATCTGAAAATTTAGCAGATGATGAAATGCTCTCTAAAAGAGCAATTGACCTAGGATTAGATATAAATTTAAATTATTATTTGATTTTGATGAGGCAAGAAAAAAAGGAATACCATCTAGCTAGTTATAAGGATGAACTTAAAGAAGCAATAAATAGCAGCATTTCTCATATGGAAGCTAGAATGGCTATGATAGATGATAATAGTTGTGTTTTTTTACTTCCAGTAGATAGTAGAATTTCATCAGAAGAAAACCTAAAACTAATGGAAAAGTCAGCTAAAATTTTAAAAAAAAGAATAGAATCAAAGATTGAAAATACAAATATAGTCTTTGGAATTTCAGATAATGAAAGTACAATATATGAAATAAAAAGAAATTATATGAGATGTGAGCAGACCATAAAGATTGGTCAGATATTATATCCAGATGGAGACTATCTAAAGTATTCTGATTTAGGAGTTTTTGCTTGGATGGATATAAAGGAAGATGAACTGGAAATAATGTCAAAGGATATAAATGTTTTAATCCAAAATCCTGAGTATAAGGAACTAGTAGAAACTCTAAAAGTCTATCTAGAATGTAAAATGAATTATAGTCTTACTGCAAAACAGCTTTTTATACATATAAATACAGTTAGAAAAAGAATAGAAGAAATAAATGATTTAATAAATTTTGATTTAGAAGATCCTATGAATAGATTAAAGCTTGAAATTTTACTGAAATTGATCAAATGAAAATGTCATCCAATTAAGGATGACATTTTTTTAGTAGAATTTTTCTATATATTCTTCATAAGTCATAGTTCTATCATTAAAACCATCAGGTTTTATTTCAATTATCCTATTTGCAATAGTTTGGATAAATTGATGGTCATGGGAGGTAAATAATACATTACTTTTAAAATCTTTTAATCCATTATTTACTGAAGTAATAGACTCTAGGTCTAAATGGTTTGTAGGCTGATCAAGGATTAAAACGTTTGAATTACTTAGCATCATCTTAGCTAACATACATCTTACCTTTTCGCCACCAGATAATACTTTAGATTGCTTCAATGCTTCTTCTCCAGAGAACA
>CAYMGW010000143.1:0-6186 GCA_964390085.1 uncultured Tissierella sp. | reverse complement strand
AGATGGATAGTTCATTAAAAGACCAGTAACTGCTAATCCCACCCATACAAATAGTGCAGTAGTATAGCTCATATTAAATGCAAAATAAATACTAAGGAGACCATTGCCAATAAGGGATGCTACAAATATCTTTTTATAATTAAATCGATCTGCAAGCCATCCTCCTATAGGTGCTCCAAAAACATTTCCTAAACCATATATCGTCATTAGTAATCCTAATTGGGTATTTGTTGCCCCAATTACTTCCTTAAATGGATCATATAAGGTGTATTGAATAAATGCTAACAGATAATTTGAAGCCCAACAAAAGCCTAATATAAATACTGTGAAAATTAACTTTCCGCTTATACTTTTTTTATTAACTTGGTCCATTCTTTCATCTCCTTAGTAATATAGTCATTCATTTTTAATTTTTTCCAAAATTTAAAGATATCTTATCTCTTTAATAAATCATAATTATTTAACTTTAGCAGATGTTTAGATACTTTCTTTTAATAATGTCCCCAATGTTTTTATTCCTTCTACTATTTTATCATTTGTCATAGTTGAGAAATTTAGACGTAGTGAAGACTCACAGTCATTTCCTGGATAGAAGGACCCACCTGGTACGAATGCTACTTTTCTTTCTATTGCTTTTTTTAGTAGTTCTCTAGTATTAATATGAGATGGTAGCTCTACCCAAACAAACATACCACCTTCAGGATAATAGTATTTTGCTTCTTTAGGGAATTCCTCATTGATTGTATTAATCATTAAATCCCTACGCTCTTTATATACTGTATTAATCTTAGCTAAATGTGCATCAAGATCGTTATTATCTAAGAATTCAGCTACTTGCATTTGAGCCAATTCAGCTGACTGTAAATCTAAGCCGTTTTTTACTAATTCATATTTAGATATAACCTCTTTATCTGCGCATGCCCAACCTACTCTTAATCCTGGAGATAAAATTTTTGAGAATGAACCTAAATAAATTACTCTACCTTCTGTATCTAAGGATTTTATTGATGGAACTCTTTTTCCTTCAAATCTTACTTCACCATAAGCATTATCTTCAAGTATTGGCAAATCATATTTATTAGCTATTTCTATAAGTTTTTTACGTCTTTCTAATGACCAAGTTCTACCTGTAGGGTTTTGGAAGTTTGGAATTACATAAATCATCTTTGCTTTTGGTGTGCTCTTTATTACTTCCTCAAGCTCATCCATTAACATACCTTCTTCATCACCATTTACACCTACATAGCTAGTTGCAAATGGTTTAAATGCCGCAAATGCTCCTAAATAAGATGGATTTTCTGTAATTATTACATCTTCTTCGTCTAAAAGCATCATTGCAGCAACAGTAATTGCTTGTTGTGAGCCAGTTGTAATTGCAATATTATCAACTGTAGTTTTAACCCCTTCCCTATCCATAAGTCCTACTATTTTTTCCCTTAATGATACTCTACCTAAAGTAAGACCATACTGAAGTGCAACACCAGGATTTTCTTTAAGTATTTTATTTGTAGCAGCTCTCATTGCTTCTGCTGGGAAAAGATTAGGGTCTGGTAATCCTCCAGCAAATGAAATAGTTCCAGGATTTGCAGCAATCAACTTCATAGCCTCACGAATATCTGAAGGTTTTAACGCCCCCATACGATTAGCAAATTTCATTTTTACTACCTCCTAATTATTTTATATTTGAAGCCAAACACGCGAGAGCAATGGAATTTACCTTTATCTCTGCAGTATCTGACCTTGAACCAAGTACTACTGGGTTGGATGCTCCAAGTATTATTCCAGCCCATTTCGCTTTATTAAAATGTAACCAAGATTTTCCCAAGGCATTTCCAGTTTCCATATTTGGGAATACTAATAAATCAACATCTCCTGAAATCTTACTATCTATACCTTTATGCTCTGCAGAGTGAGAATCAAATGCAACATCAAATGCAATTGGCCCTTCTATAATGCATTTTGTTATTTCACCATTTTCAACCATTTCTACAAGAGCCTTTGCATCTACAGTAGATGATATTTTAGGATCTACCATTTCATTAGCTGCTAAGCAAGCTACCTTAGGCATGTCCATTCCTATACCTTGTAAAGCTAATAATGCATTCGTCAATATGTCTTTCTTTTGTTCTAGATTTGGACTAACATTTACTCCACTATCTGTACAATAAAGTAATTTATGATATTCAGGTAATTCATATACAGCAAGTAAAGATAGTAATCTACCTGTCCTTAGTCCATATTCTCTATTTAGAACAGCTCTCATATATACACTGGTATTTACAAGGCCTTTCATAAGAACTTTAGCTCTACCTGATTTTACGATTTTTACTGCTTCCAAAGCTGCCTCATTAGGATTTGCATTGTGAACTATTTCGTAATTTCTAAGTCCTATATTCTTAGCTATTGATTCAATTTCTTCTCTGTCACCTACTAATATAGAATCGATGAATCCCATATCTGTGGCAATCCTCACTGCCTTTAATACTTCTTCATCATCTGCTGCAGCTACACAAACTGTAGATTTACCTACCTTCTTTACTTTTTGGATTAAATTATTAAAATCTTTTAACATATTCTCACCTCCTACTACTCGTATATTTTTGCTTTTTCTTCACCACTAAGTACTCTTAAAGCTCCTAGAGCTAAAGCTTCCATCTCCATTTCACCTGGCATAATCTCTACAGGTGCCAAATATGAAACTCTCTTAATTACTTCTTTTGTCACTAACTCAGAATGTGCTATTCCACCAGTTAAGATGATCTTATCTACTTCACCATATAAAGATGCTCCGTACATAGAAATTTCTTTAGCTACTTGATATATAAATGCATCCATTATTAGCTTAGCCTTTGCATCTCCATTTTTTATTCTTTCTTCTATTTCAATCATGTCTTTTGTTCCTAAATAATCATACATCCCACCAATATTACTAACCTTATTTACCATTTCTGCTTCAGTATATTTTCCTGAGTAACATAATTTAATCAATGGATAAGTTAGTATTCCGCCACTTCTTTCTGGTGAAAATGGTCCATCTGATCTTCCACCACTTCCATCTATCATTCTGCCCTTATTATGGGGTACTATAGATATACCTGAACCTAGATGGGCAACTATAAAATTATAATCCTCATACTTCCCCCCCATTTTTTCAGCGGCTTTTCTACAAACGGCTTTATGATTTAGAGAATGTAACCAGCTAGCCTTTTCTATATCTGATAGGCCAGTGATTCTCGATATGTCTTGAAATTCATCTACTGATACTGGATCAACTACAAAGGAAGGAACTCCTATTTCATCTCCAATATTTTTTGCTAATACTGAGCCTAGATTAGAAGCATGTTCTCCATTTATGGCATTTCTAAGGTCCTCGAGCATTCTGTCATTTACAGCATAAGTACCACCAGATATAGGCTTCATAAGTCCTCCTCTACCTACTACACAATGGAATGTTTCAATAGGAAAATTATTTTCCTTTAAAGTATTAATAATCAAATTTTTCCTATACTCATATTGTTCAAACACAGTTTTATAATTATTTAGATCCTCTTGGGTATGAGATATGTTTTTCTTAAATACTTCTTCTCTGCCTCTAAACACTGATATTTTCGTTGAAGTACCACCTGGATTAATAACTAAAATATTCATACTGGCCTCCTTTATAGTTTAATCTCCACTTTTATTTAATAGTTTTTATATTCGTTACGCTGTTCCGAAAATTAACTAAATAAAAAAGATGTCTTTGAATTAAGTTAGAACACCGTTCCGAAATTGTTTGAAAAAAAAGCTGTTTGTTATTTTGATTTTAATCAGGTGGCGTTTCTGTGCCACCTGATCCGTCTCCCCTTAATTGCCTCTTAATTCCGATTTTTAATATTATAATTGTCTAGCAGCAATACTGATTTCTTTTGCTGTCTCTACTACTTTTGATATCTTCTGATCTATATCTTCTCTTTTCATCCTTGCAGTAGGTCCAGACATACTAATAGCTGCAATTGCATTCCCATTCTTATCTATAACAGGTGCACCAATACAATATAACCCTATTTCTTGCTCTTCATCATCAATAGCATATCCATTTTTTCTTATCTTCTCAAATTCTTTTATTAAATCATCCCAATTATTCAATGTGTTTTCTGTATATTTTTTGAAAGGATTAGTTTTAATCTTATTAATATCTATATCCTTAGAAAATGCTAGTAAACATTTTCCAACTGATGAAGCATGTGCATCAGAACTTGAGCCAACATTTGGATTTACAGATAGCACTTTATTTGTATCTACTTCTTTAAGTATTATTATACTTTTATAACCATCTACGGAATCTTTATCTAATATTGACACGTTAACAACCTCTTGAAATTCATCGAATAACTTCTTTGCATAGGGTCTAATAATGTCAACTAATGATAGTTTTTCTCCAACTCTTAGCCCCATTGCATAGATTTTCATACCAAGCCAATACTTACCATTTTCTTTATTTTGATGTACAAAACCCTTATTCTCTAATGTGGCTAAGGTTCTATGAACTGTACTTTTATGTAGATCTAATTCTCTACCAATCTCAGATACTCCTATTTCTTGCCCATAGTTATATAATAGAAGTAATATATCTAAGGCACGATCAACAGCAACAATTGTTTCTGACATTTTATCCCCCTTTATAATATAATAGTATTGGAACATCGTTCCAGTTTTATTATATCTCTGTTTTATTTTTTTGTCAACAATATATTTTAATTTTCAAAATATTTAAATATAGTTTTTTCATATTTCCCCTCTTTAACTTTTATATTTAAATGTAAATGCGATTATGGTTGATATTACAAGAAGTATTCCAGCTACTATATATGCAGTATTATAATTATTTGTAGAGTCAAAGATAGCAGCTGCTGTCATTGGACCTATGATTCCCCCAACACCCCAGCTTGTATATACAAGTCCGTAATTAATTCCAAAATTCTTTATTCCATATAAGTCTGTAACTGCAGCAGGAAAAACCGAAAATCCTGCTCCATAGCATAGGCCTGCTATGGCTACACCTATTGATAGAAGTACCACATTAGAATAATAAATAAATAAGAACATATTTATCCCTTGTATAATAAATACTAACTTTAGAAGGTTTATCCTGCCTATTTTATCTGACAATGTGCCTCCTAATATTCTTCCAAGAGTATTGAATATGGAAAGTATAATTACTAATATAAATCCCGCTTGCCAATTTACTTGAGTTTTAGCAATGTTTGATACATGTCCTATAATCATAAGTCCAGCTGATGATGAAAAGGCTAGCATAAACCATAGCTTGTAAAAGTTAGCAGTCTTCATCATTTCTTTCCATGTAAAATCATTAAATCCTTTTTCTTTTCCTTTCTCAATTGGATTAGTTCCCTTAGGTACAAAACCTTCCGGTGGATTCTCCAATAATTGAACTAATATTACTGTTAAGATTAAAGCTCCAACCCCTATATATATAAATGTTTTAGATATTCCAACTAGGTTGATCAAAGAGTTTGCTAATGGTGAATAAAATACGGCTGATAAGCCCACACCAGCCACTACTATTCCCGTTATCATTCCCTTCTTTTCATGTGGAAACCATTTCACTGCTGGTGGTGCAGTAGATGCATTTACAGTGCCAATCCCTGTTCCTGCTATTACCCCCATGGTCAAAATCATAATCTTTGGCCCTGTAAATATTCCTGAAAGAATAAGGCCCATTCCCATCAATACGCCTCCAATTGTAATTGTTAATCTAGGACCCTTTTCATCTTGAATCTTCCCAAATATAACCATGGCGATTACAAAAAATACTGTAATCATAGTATAAGGAAGTGATGCCTCCTTACTTGTCCAGTTTAAATCATCAATTAAGGCCTTGCTTATTACACTCCATATATATACTATCCCTGCTATAACATTAATTAATGTTGCTGTCCACAGTACTTTATAGGCTTTTTTCTCTAAATTTTTTCCCATATTGCCCCCTTGTTAATTTATTATTTACAAATATTATATCATTGTTATCGTCCCTCTGTCCCGAAAGAATTTTATCTTTACTGCCACATATAAATATATATGGAACTATTTTATATGAGGTGATTTTTTGAACAAAAATAGATTTATTTGCTGAAGAAAACTCTAGAAAAAGCTATAGTAATGTAGAAAATATATTTAAATCAA
>CAYMGW010000142.1:2052-6191 GCA_964390085.1 uncultured Tissierella sp. | reverse complement strand
TCATTATTCTTTAGTTTTATATCCATATATATTGCATCCAAACTAAAAAAAAGTAGATATAGCTTCTTATACAAAGGCTTTTTAGTTTCATTTATTTGCTTTTTGACCCTTAACATATTTGATAATATACTTAGTATTCCCCAGGTTTCCATGCTTTTATGGATGTTTATATTAGTATCTGAACCTTTAAAATAATAATTGAACTTAGTTACGAATCTGTATATGCTTAATATTGGCTAAATATCAGGTTCTTTAAATTAACCCTATAAATATAATTATTAACTTTTAAAAATTCTCATTTGAAACTTGTCCCTTGTCACGTGACTGACAGCTATAGATACCTATAGACATCTATCATATAATTCAGTTAACTTATTAATGTAAGAATTTATGTTGTATTGCTCTTTTAATTTATGATACGCTCTTTCTCCTAGGGAGTTTATAGATTCAGTATTATTATATAAAATTATCATGGCTTGGGTGAGATTGTTAACATCTCTGGATTCTAAAACTATACCCGTTTTGTTATTTTCTATAAATTCCATTACTCCAGGAAGGGGTGTGGTTATGATAGCTATTTTCAATGCCGCTGCTTCAAGTATAACCATTGGAAGCCCTTCTCTTTGAGAAGATAGTATAAAAACGTCTAAAGCGTTTATGTAGTCGTATATGTTTTTTTGATAGCCTGTAAATATAACTTTTTTTTCTATTTTTAATTGTGAAACTAATTGTTTTAAACTAGCTTCTTCTTCTCCATCTCCAATTATAACTAAAATACTACTTTCACACTGCTTTTGTACCTGGTAAAAGGCTTTTATTATAATATCTACACCCTTTAAGGGGATAAGCCGTCCTGCATATCCATAAACTAAATTCTCTGGATCTATTTTAAGCTCTTTTCTTATAGTTTCTTTGTCTTTTATATCTTTGCTTTCAAGCTCATTAAAATCAAAGGAGTTGCTTATTAAATTAAATTTTGCTTTATTAGACTTAGTATTATTTTGTAAATAATATTCTAATGTAGTTTTAGAGCAAGCAATAGAAGCATAGTATCTATTTCTGAAAAACCTGTCTATGTACTTTAGCACATTCTTTCCCTTCATCCAAGGATAAGTTGCATGAATATGAGAAATCACTATCTTATGGCTACCCTTTGTAGCTAGATATCCCGCAATAGAAGCTTTTACATCATGTCCATGAACAATATTTATATTTTCCTCTTTAATTATATTTCTAATTTTAATTATATTTTTAGGATTTAATTTACTTATATCCGATACATAATATTTTATTCCTGCTTCTTTAAAATACTTTCCTAAATTATGCCCAGAGGTAATAGCTATGCATTCATATTCTCTATTAATATTTTTACATATATCTAAAACTACTTTTTCAGCTCCACTTAATTTATCATTTGCTACAATATGCAAAATCCTAGCCATTTTATTACCCCTTTATAAACTAATAGTTAATATTATCTTATTTTTGCTAAAACTTATAAAAATATACTGCTTATCTATTTATAAATCCAGTGTTAGAATCCTTGTCCTTAATCATGTAAAATTACTAATTGTTTCTTTAATATTTATACTATTATCTCTTTAATATAGGCTTTAATGATAGGTTGTGTGGTATTCTATCCTTTTCTGGAGGCAACTTCATATAATCTCCAAACATTTCGGTTAAATACTTATGAGAGTTATTAGGAACATTAAACTCTACGTCCTCAAACTTCATTTTTTTAAGAGGAAATACATCTTCTTTATTAATATAAAAATTCCAAAATATTAGTTCTGGACCATAACCTATTATCTCAGGATGATTTCCTTTGGTATTTTTTATAATGACATTTCTTTTATTTCTAAGTTTCTTTAATATTTTTTCTTTTCTTGTAAGTGTACAAGGTAAAAACACTATCTTACATAAAAGTTTTATTATATTTTTAATGAATACCTTAGGTGATTTTATTACCTCAAAAGGTTCTTTTATAAGTATCATAAGCCTGTATAAAAATTTATAATATTTCTTTTTAGCATTTACAAAGTCTGGCTCTACTCCATAATAGTCCATAGGAAATATATCTATAAATAATCCTCTATTATAATTTCCAGTCTTATATTCTAATACTTCACTATTATTATCCCTTATCTTTAGCCACGGCATATCATACTCAGTATCAGTCTCTGTAAGTTGTAAAAACAAATCCTCTGGAAGCTCTTTTTTTGCAATTTCAATAAATCTATAGTAATCTTCTCTTAACATTCCGATATCCAAATCATCATCCCAAGGAATAAATCCTCCATGCCTAACTGCCCCTAAAAGGGTTCCACTATCTAACCAATATTTTATATTATGCTTATTACATATATAATCTACGATTTTTAAGGTTCTCAGCATTACAAACTGACATTGTCTTAAAATAGTATCTCCTTCTTTTCGGTTATCGGGAAATAGATTTTGAAAGTTGTCCATTTTAATCCCTCCATATAAATATCCCTAATATCTTCATATTTAAATGAAGTTTTTGTTAAGCTCTATTCTTTCACCTTCAGTGAGTATAGGTTTTATTTCTAAATGATGTTGTACTCTTTTATTCTCTGGTGGTATTTGCATATAATCTCCATATATTTTTTTAAGATATCTGTGTACATCGTTAGGGGCCATAAACTCTCCATCTTCAAACTTTATTTTTTTTAAAGGATATATAATATCAATATCTAAAATGGTGTCAAAATTTAATATATCTGTGCCATAGCCATAATTTAATTTAGGATTTTTTTTCATTTTTTCTATTCTTTTATGTCTAGTTTTAAGATTTCTATTATATATAATATCTTTGTTAAATATAGCGAAAGGAAAGAAAACAACTTTTAAAATTATCTTTGCTATATTTTTGATAATATTTATTTTGGATAAATACGCTTTCTTAAGCGGAGCATTAATAGCATAAGCAAATATATACAATTTTTTCATAAGTGACTCTGTGAAAAGTCTCTTTAGTGAATTTTCAGAGTAAATATCACAAGGAAAAATATCTATATATATACCTTGGTGATATTTTGCCTTCCTATCTATTACCATTCTGCTATTTCTATCTTTAATTTGTGTCCAAGTGTTCCCTGCTAAAGAGGTTGTTTCAAGGTTTTGTATAAAAAGGTCTTCTGGCAGTTCTTTAGGAGCTATCTCAAGAAACTTTTCATAATCTTCTCTAGGCATGGCAATATCTAAGTCATCATCCCAAGGTATGAATCCTCCGTTCCTTACTGCTCCTAACAATGTCCCACCTTCAATCCAGTAATCTAAATTATGCTTTTCACATACTTGATCTACTATTTTAAGTATTCTAAGTGTAATTAGTTGAGCTTGTCTTACAAGGCTTTCTTGTGTATTTTCCATTCTTTTATCTGGAAATTTTAAATTCCAATTCATAAATATCACTTCTCTTCTTTATAAATATTTTCAAAAAAGTTAAAGTATCTATATGCTATCTTGTTCCAATTAAATAGTTCTTGTGCTTTTTTAAAACCTTCACTGTTAACATCTTTAGATTTTTCCAATGCTTTAAGCATAAGCTCATCTAAATTATCCTGTTTATCATTATAAAAAATAACTTCCCTTTCATTAAAATAACTTGCTATAGGTAAATTATAAGATATAATAACATTCTTTTTATGAAGTAAGGCTTCAACTATTGATACTCCAAAGGTTTCAAATAAACTTATCTGAATATATAAAGAAGAAGCTTTATATAATGTATTTAAATACTGTGGATTTACATAATCTAAAAATTTGATATTTTCATATTCTTTATACTTATTTATAAGATCTTTCGCATAACCTTCAGCTTTATCTCCTATGATTACTAATACTGAATTTCCATATAGTTTATTATTACTTATAAAACTATTAATCAATTTCTCAGTATTTTTTATGGCCCTATTTCCTATACTTAGTATAATTGATTTGTACTTATCTATCTCCAGTACTTCTCTTATATCTATGGCTTCAAACTCTTCTAAAGTTTCTACCCCATTATTAATTATTGTTATTATATCCGACCTTATACTAGGGTAATATTTTAATATTTCTTCCTTAGATTCATGAGAAACAGCTATTATACCTTCGCAATTACTAAGCAA
>CAYMGW010000142.1:0-2042 GCA_964390085.1 uncultured Tissierella sp. | reverse complement strand
CAAAAGCTTTTCTGAAAAAGTACCATATCTTTTAAAAGTTCCATTTATACTAGTTTCTTTTTTAATCAATCCGTGCAAAGTATAAACTAACTTAAATTTATATATTTTTTTTAAAATTACAAGATATAATGCCAGCTTTGTATAATATCTACTTAAATACACTACTTCAATATTATTTTTTACAATAAATTCTCTTAGTTTATTTAAAGCCCCTGTGAACTCCTTTTCTCCTAATTCGTTAGGCTTTAAAGCTTCTTCATCCCAACTTAGTCCAAAGAAGTATGTGCTTTTATTTTGCTTTTTAATTTCCTCATAAAGTCTATTGGCAATTCTTTTTGGAGCTGATTGAGTAGTTTTATAATTTACTCTTATTCCAACAAAACCTATATTCATAAAGCTTCTCCTTCTATAATTGCTATGCGATTACTGTTTACGATCTTCCACAGTATGACTAAGCTCTGATGTTGCAAAACTTATTGCAGTAAGGGTTATTAGCTGCATAAATCCTATTTCTCCAATATATATCTCTTCCATTTGCATATAAGCAAACAATGCTGACAGGAAAGAAATTATTAAAAAAGGTTTTATGTCAAACCTTTTATTTTTTACCATGACCATTACTAAACTTATAGGCATATAAGCCATTAAGCACAAGAAAATTAATAAACCAATTAAGCCATTAGAAGCAAAATATCTAAAAAGAGTATTATGATAACTTATTCTTGTAACTCCTGCACTTTTTTCGCTAATTACCTCTCTAACATTAATCTTACTTACAATATTATATTTAAGTCCATCACCTAGAATCATGTACTCTTTAGAATCTTTAATAACCTGTTTCCATATAAACTGTCTGTTATTAACTCCCTTATGATTTTTTTCTTTAAACATTTCTATAGCTGTTCTCTCATTTTCTGACATATATACTTCATTATGAGTTAAGATAAAAGCTAAGTTATTTCTAAAGTTTTTAGAAGTAACAAAAGTAAATATAAATGCATTAGCTAAAATAAATATCAACAAGAATTTTACTGATATTTTTGTTTTAAATATAGTAGGATTATAGATTAAAACACCTATAATTGATAAAATAACAAAAACTAACAAACTTACAATACTTGTCCTTGCTATAGTCAAATAAAGTGCATAACTCTGAAATACTAATAAAAATAAAATGCTTTTGTTATACTTCTTACTAATAAAAAATAGATATAATCCACTTATTATAGAGATAAATAAAAAACTTCCTAACCCATTTACATTTCCATATAAAGATGCAGGATTATAGCATGGCCAATCTGTAATGGTTAACCCTAAAAAATTATTATTCAAAAACATCAGCTGATAAAATGCAATAAAAGAATGTATACTTCCTAGAATAAATATGTACTTAGAAATAGTTTTTAAAAATTTTCTTTTATCCTTGCAAATAAATAAGTATACTGAAGCAATAATTATATAAATAGTTATAATAAACCACATTTTTCCCATATAAAGGAGGGTATAAATACCTGTATAATTTAATAAATAAGTAAAACTAGTCCACAGAAGATATATTATTAAAATGACAAAAAACTTATTATTTGAAAATTTATTTTTAATAAAAATCTTTAATATCCTTTTATTACTAGATGAGTTATTCAGTAAAATGTCTTTATAGTTATATAAATATTTTATTATCAAAAAACTCAAATAAAAGGATAGTAGTATAAAGGCTACCCAGAATTTGTTCATTCCTATAAAATCTAAAATATACCAACCTGTAGTAGAGCTTAAAAGTAAAATTACTCCAAACAAATTATTAATTTTCTTTTCATTATTTAACATTTATATCCCCCTAATATACTTAGACCCATTTCTAACTTACTTTTTCTTGTCTTTGTATTTAGTGTTACAAAAGCTATTGTATCTTTACATACATTTCTAGCCCATGTACTCTGCGTTCTTCTACTGGAGGTAGCGTCATATAATCCCCATAAATATTTGTTAGTATGTTATGAGGGTTATTAGGTACCCAAAAATATTCACCTTGGAATTTTATT
>CAYMGW010000141.1:1801-6191 GCA_964390085.1 uncultured Tissierella sp. | reverse complement strand
TTTGAATATATTGTTAATCCTGAAAACTATTTTATTATAAAAGAAAAAATAAAGACCTTTTCTTTAGAAGGTCTAGAAAATAATTATCCTCATCAGTTATCAGGTGGTCAACAGCAAAGAGTAGCACTGGCAAGAATGTTAGTAAACGAGCCAGAGATTTTGATGCTAGATGAACCATTTTCAGCCTTAGATGAACATTTGAGATGGCAAATGGAACAAGAGCTTATTGACATACTAAGAAAGCATAATGACAGTGCATTATATGTATCCCACAACAAGGATGAGGTTTATAGGATATGTGATAGGATAGCAGTATTAAATAATGGGAAAATAGAAGAAATTAACCATAAGGAAAATCTATTTAATAATCCAAAAAGCCTTAATACTGCAATGCTAATTGGTTGTAGAAATATTTCAAGAATAGAAAAAATCTCCCAAAATAAGATTTATGCCATAGATTGGAATTTGGAATTAACATGTAGCAATGTAGTGAACGGCAATATGAAATATGTTGGCATACATACTGAAAATATCAATCTTTGTTCTGATAATGAATCTGTAAATAATTTTAGATTAAATATTATAAACATCATCCGAAATTTACACTCTTACACTTTAGTATTAGATAATACAATAGAAGATAAAGGTCATTCTGAATCTCTAATTTACATGAAGATTTTTGAGAATGATTTTTATAAAAATGATTTAAGCCTTGGTAAATCAATTTGTGTAAATTTCAATCCTGAAAAACTATTATTATTATATTAAGTAAATATACATAAATAAAATGTTGGAACACTCCCCAACATTTTTATTTATTATGGCGTAAAAGAAAATTTTCTAAATCTTCTTTAGTATTTAAATTTCTAAACATAGCCCAATCTGGACTAAATTTCACAACCTCAGATTCTTCTATATAATGAGTTCCTAAATTAGTAATTAAGGAGTTTATAGATCTTCTATTGGATAATAAATGTTTTTCGATATCCTCTACTATTCTTTTAGAATAAAAACCATGTAATGGTTCTATATTGTCTTTAGTCCGCGTTACACAGGCATCCACTTTTTTATTCTCAATGATTTTTTTCATATATCTTACATAGTCCATATTGATGCTTGGCATATCGCAGGCAATTACAAAGGAATATTCAGATGAAGCCTCACTTAAACCTGAGTGGATTCCACTTAAAGGGCCCATCCCTTTAATTATATCTGTTCTTATTTTTTGGTTAAATTCATTATATTCATCAGGCTTGTTTGTTACAATAATGATTTCATCAAACTCTTCCTCTAGTTTGTTAATTACCAGATTCATAAGTCTTATTTCATCAATTTTTAAGAATTGCTTATCAAAGCCCATTCTTGAACTTTTACCACCTGCTAATATTATAGCTGTTCCAAATTTTTTCACGGATACACCTTCTATCTAGCACACTCAGAGGCTTTGCCTGTTAATATCTCCAATCCATGATGGACACTATCTAAAATATAATCTAAAGATTCCTTAACTGCCTTTGGACTACCAGGTAAGTTGATTATCAAGGTTTTATTTCTTATTCCAGAAACTCCTCTAGATAACATAGCCCTTGGAGTAATGCTGAGGCTATAATACCTTATGGCCTCAGCTATTCCATTTGCCATTCTATCACAAGCTTTTATTGTAGCCTCAGGAGTAACATCTCTTTGGCTAAATCCTGTTCCTCCAGTAGTTAAGATTAAGTCTACATCTAGATTATCTGCCATATTAACTATCTCATTATATATAGTATCTTCTTCATCTGGAATTATAAACTTTCTAGCTACAGTATAGCCTTTACTTTCTACTATTTCAGCTATTATTTCTCCAGATTTATCTTCCCTTGCTCCTACAGAGCCTTTATCACTTGCTGTTATTATTCCAACTTTAAACATATTTACCACTCCAAGTATAGTTATATATTCTCAACCTTTTCTACTCTTACTGCAGAAATCTTATACTCAGCAGTCTTAGTAATTGGGTCAAAGGCTGAGTTAGTTAATTCATTTACAGGAGACTCTTTATAGTGGAATGTCATAAACATCATTCCTGGTTTAACCTTATCAGTTATGGTTACTTTTGTTAATATTGAGCCCCTTCTTGAAGTTACTCTTATAAGCTCTTCTTCTTTTACTCCCAATTTCTCCGCATCTACAGGGTTCATTTCTGCAAGCTCATAAGGTCTTATATCATCTAATTTCTTAGAATGTCTTGTCATTATATTATAGTGATATAGCATTCTTCCTGTTGAAAGAAGTATTGGATAATCTTCACATGTAAGCTCTGCTGGTTCTTCATATTCAACTGGAATCATCCATCCTTTTCCTCTTGGGAATACTCCTTTATGAAGATATGGTGTTCCTGGATGTTCCTCTGTTGGACATGGCCATTGTAATCCTACTTTATCTATTCTCTCATAGGTAATACCTCTATAGCTAGGTGTTGTTTGTCTTATTTCATTAAATATTTCTTCTGAATTCTTATAGTCAAATCCACTACCACCTAGTCTTTTAGCTACATCACTTAGTATTTCCCAGTCCAACCTACACTCTCCTGGAGCTTCTGCTGCTTTTCTAACTCTTTGTACTCTTCTCTCAGTATTTGTAAATGTACCATCTTTTTCTGCATAGGATGTAGCGGGAAGAACTACATCAGCAAATTTAGCTGTTTCAGTTAAGAACAGATCCTGAACCACAAGAAAATCTAGATTTCCTAAGGACTTCTTAACATGATTTGCATCTGGGTCTGTTAAAACTGGATCTTCTCCCATAATATACATTGCCTTAACATTTCCTGCCAAAGCTTCATCTAACATTTCTGGTATTCTAAGCCCATTATTAGGATTTAATTCTACATTCCAAATTTCTTCAAAGAATTTCCTACTTTTCTCATCCATTACATTTTGATATCCTGGATAAGTATTAGGAAGTGCTCCCATATCACATGCACCTTGAACATTGTTTTGTCCACGTAAAGGATTTATTCCCGCACTTTCTATACCAAGATGTCCTGTCATCATAGCAAGGTTTGCAAGATTCATAACATTTGCAGTTCCTGTAGTATGCTCTGTTATTCCTAGGGTATAGAATATTCCTGCTTTTTTAGTACTTGTATATAGCTTAGCAGTTTCATATAGCATCTCTTCAGATATTCCTGTTATTCTTGATACTACTTCTGGTGGATATTTCTCTATTACTTCTAATACTTGAGCAAAACCTGTGCAACGACTCTCTATAAACTCCTTATCATGCCATCCTTCTTTTACTATAATATGCATTAACCCATTCACTAAAGCTGCATCTGTACCTGAATTTAAAGGTAGCCATATAGTAGCCATCTCCGCAAGTTCTGTACGACGTGGGTCTATTACTATAAGTTTTGAGCCATTTTTAGCTGCTCTTTTCATCTTATTTCCGATTATTGGATGAGCTTCTGTAGCATTTGAACCAATAATAAATAGTACCTCATTTCCTTCTATTTCTCCAATAGAGTTTGTCATAGCTCCACTTCCTAATGTTGTTGCAAGACCTGCAACTGTAGGAGCATGTCAGGTTCGTGCACAATGGTCTACGTTATTGGTACCTATTACCACCCTCATCATCTTTTGGAATACAAAATTATCCTCATTTACGCAACGTGCAGAACTCAACCCAGCCACTGAATCTGAACCATATTCCTCTTTTGCTTTCCTAAGATTAGTTGCTACCAGTGTCATTGCTTCTTCCCAACTAGATTCTACAAATTCTCCATTTTTCTTTATTAGAGGCTTAGTAATTCTATCTGGACTATTTATGAAATCTGTATGATATCTTCCTTTTACGCAAATGGATTTTCCATTTACTGGTGAATCAGGATTAGGAGTTACTCCTACTACCTTTCCATCTTTAACGTTTAAATCAAAATTACATCCTGTTCCGCAAAATGGACATGTTGTACGAACTTTTTTAACCTCCCAAGGTCTGATGCCTTTTAACTGTTTGTTTATAAGTGCACCAGTAGGGCATGCAGTTATACATTGACCACACAATCTACAATTTTTATAATCAATAGGGTTATCAAAACCAGTTGTAATCTTGGAATTGAAACCTCTCTCTGAAAAATCAATGGCCGATGTAACTTGGATTTCTTTACATACCCTTACACATTTTCCACATAAAATACATTTGCTTTGATCTCTTTCCATAACAGGGTTTAAGCTATCAATAGCATATTCTTTTCTTTCTCCTTTAAATGAACCTTCTCTTATTCCATATCTATAAGCATAATCTTGAAGTTTACATTCACCAACTTTATCGCATGTCAAGCAATCCATTGGGTGATTTGATAATAGTAAATCTAAGATGTCTCTACGTACTTTAATTACTTTTTCAGATT
>CAYMGW010000141.1:0-1791 GCA_964390085.1 uncultured Tissierella sp. | reverse complement strand
ATATACTACCATTCCATCTTTTACCTTGGCTGAACAAGACGCCACAAGGTTTTTAGAGCCTTCTACTTCTACAATACATAATCTACATCCGCCAAAGGATGAAAGCTCCTTATCATAACATAAAGTAGGAATATCTACTCCGTTTTCTCTAGCTGCTTCTAATATTGAAATTCCATCTTTTACTGTAACTTCTTTACCGTTTATAGTAAATGTAACCATTTCTTCACCTCCAGGCTTGATTAAAACATTGAGCACTCAATACTACCAAACTTCTGCATAGGCTACATTAACATAAATTTCTTCTAATTTAGCCTTGTGCATCTGTTCCATTTTCATAAGTCCAAAAAAGAGTTTTTTGTATTCTTCACCTACACAAGCATCCCCTAGGTTTTTATACATTTCCATGGCCTCTTCCTCGTTTTTTATTGCTAAACCAATAGCATCAGCAAAGCTCATCTCTACACTTAGCCTTGGCTTATCTATAGTTTCTGCTATTTTATAATCATTTATTGAATCTAATTTTATCTCATTTACATCACTAACTAAAAATTCTTCTAAAAATTTCTTATGCTCTAACTCCTCTTTAGCTAACCCTTGGAAGGTTTCCTTAAGATGTTGATCTTTAACCTTAGTTGTAGCACCTCTATAAAATTCATAGGCTTCCACTTCATTCTCAACAGCAAATTCTATAATGTCTTTTATATCATTGCTTTTCATCTTCTTCCCTCCTCATAAATTATTCAAATAGTTTTAGTCATTGTTCTTTTTGTTTTCTTCCACACATTCTATCTTTTCCATTATATCAGCTAGCCCAAGAGCCTTTGCCCAGCTAGATTCCACAAACTTTCCATCAATCTTCCTATAAGGCTTATCCGGATTATCTAAATGCATTAATTCAGTAGTTAATCTGCCCTTTAGACACAAAGGTCTACCATTTGCAGGCTCTTTAGCCCTTACAGCAATTTCTTTTCCATTTTTAGATAAAACTTCGAACTCACAGCCATATGCACATACTTTACAATTTACAGTTTTAATATCTGCATCCCAAACTCTTGTCTTATCCATTAATCTCTTATCCACTAAAGCTCCTACAGGACATACAGCTACACATCTATTGCAGGATACACATTTTGAGGTTTCAAAAGTTTGGTCAGCATCTAAAACTATTCTAGTATCATATCCTCTCTCAGAAAATGATAAGACCTGTCTTTCATCTATTTGGTTACATGTTCTAACGCATTTCCCACATAAGATACATTTACTATCATCCTTTAATATATATGGACTTGATGTATCTATGAGCTTCGGTCTCATAGCACCACTATGCTCCCTAAATTTAACATTATATTTATATGCATATTTTTGTAATAAACATTCTCCTGCCTTTTGGCAAGTTAAACAATCATTTGGATGGCTATCTAATAAAAGTTGTAAAATATCTCGTCTTGCTTTTACTACTTTTTCAGTTTCGGTATTAACAACCATTCCTTCTCTCACTTTAACAGAACAGGAGGTTTCAAGTTTCCTACTGCCTTCTATTTCAACTAAACATAATCTACAAGCTGATACCACTTCTAGGTTTGGATCATAGCAAAGGGCTGGTATCTCTATACCAAGTTCTTTTGCAGCTTGGATTATCGAATAATCTTCAGGTACCGTTACTCTTTGGCCATCTATTGTAAGAGTTACTCTTTTCACCGTCTTACCTCCTTATCTATCTCTTAGTTACTGCTCCTACAGGACATACTGACATACAATTACCACACTTAATACATTTATTTGTATCTATTA
>CAYMGW010000140.1:0-6201 GCA_964390085.1 uncultured Tissierella sp. | reverse complement strand
CCTGGCTGGTTTTAACCTGAATACGGCAACCTGGAAATAATGGAAAAGACATATTCTATTGAAGTAGCTGGAGTTAAACGTGAGTTACCTATTATACAGATTAACGATAATCTTTGTATTGCAAGTTTTGTAATATTAGGAGATACTGAGCTAGTTTGTGCAGCAGCTCCTGAAATTGTAAAGAAGTTACCTGAGGTTGATATACTAATAACTGCAGAGGCAAAGGGAATTCCATTAGTATTTGAAATGTCAAGATTATTAAAAATGGAAAAATATATTGTGGCTAGAAAAAGCATTAAGCCTTATATGGATTCGCCAATTATAGATGAGGTTGTATCAATTACCACACAAAAGAAACAAATATTGTGTTTAGATGAAAAGGATGCAGAAGAAATAAAAGGCAAAAGAGTAGCTATTATTGATGACGTAATAAGCACTGGAGAATCTATTCAAGCCCTAGAAAGACTTGTAGAGTCTGCAGGAGGTATAGTTGCTGCAAAAGCAGCTATATTGGCAGAGGGAGAAGCGGCAGATAGAAAAGATATTATTTTCTTAGAGTATCTTCCACTTTTTGAAATAAAATAGTAATAACTATTTTAGATAATATTAACTAATAAAGACTCCTGTTACAAGGAGTCTTTATTCCTTATCAATAAGTTTCTCTTCACCCATTCTTATTAGCTCCCGTACAATTACGTCTGTATGTTTTGGGGGTGAGTTTTTAGGGTTATTCCCTTCAAATTCATTTGCAGCTTCCATTTTAAACTTATATAGGGCACGTTTAGCTTCTGGAACAATCAGCTTCTTATCTGGCATTAATATCATCTCCTTAAATTTACATACTTTTATAAATAGTATTGGTAAAGAAGATTAAATTATCCATAAATGCGTAAAATTAGAAGTATTTTTTATATATGATATGCTATATTGCCTAAATTATTTTTTAAACTTTCAATTTCATAAACTAATAGATTTAAGAATAATCCTACATCAGTAACAATACCTATAGTTTGGCTACTTCCTCTATCAGATAGTTTTGTAACTACGGCAGAATTAATATCTACACATATCATCTTAGTCTTTGCAGGAAGCATATTTCCGCTAGCGATTCCATGAAGCATGGAGCCAAGTACTAATACTATATCTGAAGCTTGTAAATGTTTATTATAGGCTTCCTGGGCTTCTATCATATCAGTGATTGTATCTGGTAATGGACCATCATCCCTGAGGCTTCCAGCAAGTACAAATGGAATATGGTTTTTCACAGATTCATACATTATACCTGAACGGAGTGCTTTAGCATCTACAGCTCCTTTTATAGAGCCATATTTCATAACTTGGTTTATGGCTCTCATATGATTTCTATAACCATTATGAGTTACCTTGCCTGATTTTGCACATACTCCTAGAGAAGTACCAAAAAGATTTTTTTCTATATCATGAACTGCAAGGGCATTGCCAGCTAGCAAACTAGATACATAATTTTGTTTAATGAGTTCTGAAAGATAATAATCTCCACCTGTATGAACTACAACAGGCCCTGCAACTACAGTTAATTTTTTGTTGTTATAGAATAATTCATAGGCTAAGTCTTTTATTAGAATGTTGTTTCTTCTTTCGGAAGATACAGAACTATTCATAAAGTTAAAAGAATCTCCTACATTTGTATCCCTATCCTTTACTATCTTAACACCTGAATCACCACAGACTATCATATCGCCTTGTTTAATATCTCTTAATTTTTTACAAGAGGCACCTTGTTCATTCATTACTATAAGTGCATCCATTCGTTGATTTTTTACCTCTAGCCACCCATTATTGTGAAATACTAAGGTTCTATAATTTGTAGTTGAATAAAAATCATCAGGAACATGTTTGTCTTGCTCCGCTTTTTTTAACAATATATTTTTACTTTTAAATTTGTTTATTTCCATTTTTATTCTCCTTTCTAAATAAAAAAACCTCCATCCCTTAAAAAAAGGGACGAAGGTAATTCGCGGTACCACCCAAATTGATTAAGTAATAAAAAATAGAACTTAATCCTCTTGTGAAGCCTATAACGTTGGCAAAACGGACAAATTTTATCATTTGCAGCTTAGAGGGTGGGTTCAAAAGAAATAATCTTAGAAGACCTTTCAGTCGGTGGATCTTCCTTCCTTTTAGAATCTTTCTATTTACTAGTCCTCGTCATAGCTAAATATTTATTTAAAATCCATTATATGAATTTTAAATCTATTTGTCAAGTATTTTTTAAAAAAAGTTTATAGCAACTTTAATATGAAATTTATATTGATAAATATAAAATGAAATTTTGTAAAAAGACAAATAATATACTATAATCCATAGTATATATTAAATTGAAAAGTTTTGTAATGGGTATAAAATTAAAGGTATAGTACTAAATATGTTATTCTATAGGAGGTAGTAAAAATGGGATTAATAAAAGCACTTAGCTCTGCTATAGGTGGCTCCCTTATGTTTAAATGAAGCTATAGATTTTTCCATGCCTTATCTTTCAGGCTTCTTTGCAGAGTAATATGATATAAGACAAGAAGACGTTGTTCCCAAGGTAGAAGATAGGGTTAACAGATATTCAAAATCCTTAATAAACGAAACCATTAGAAATAATAGTTTTGTAAATTTGGTTTCCAATGAAGATAAATTAATAGATACTTTTGTAACTCATAGAATTATACCAAAGCCTAGCAGCAATAATAGTTCTTCCAGTGGAAGAAGTACAACTCATAGTTCTTCTAGTGGTAGAAGTCACGGGGGTGGAGGAAGAAAGTTTTAAGAAAATATGAAAGGGACTAAGGAGTCCCTTTCATATTTTCTAAATAGATATAAATCTATATATAGTTGGGTAATATAGGATTAGAATTGAAACAATAGCAGAAACCCAAAATATTATTTTAGTAGTTTTGCTAGAATTTCTTTTTTCAATTAAGCTATAAGACCAATACATTAAAATAGCAGTTAATACAACAAAAATAGGCTTATATTTCGTAAGGTTAGATAAATAAGCTGTACCTATTGTCCCTAGACCTAGGGTGCCTAATATTAAGCCGCCAGTTCAGCAAAAGGCTGCACCAAAAGCTGTAAAAACTGATAATATACTAAGAATTTTTTCTTTCATAAATAAACCTCCCGGGGGTATAATTATATTTCAATAATACCAAATAAAAAAGAAAACATCAAGACTGATAACTTTCAATATTTATGTTTTAAATTATCATATTAATCATGGAAGAAAACTTCAAATTTTTGTATATAATATTTTTAAGGAGGGAAAAATATGCGTGTATTTTTAGCCATAGAGTTCACAGATGAGATAAAGGAATATTTATATAAAACCCAGCAGAGAGTTAAAAAATATAGCACTAAAGGAAATTTTACTAATAAGGATAATTTTCATTTAACCCTTAGATTCATAGGAGAAATAAAAGAAAATGAACTGAATAAATTGAAAGAAGCAATTGATAATACAGCATTAAATCAAGAGGATTTTCAATTAAGATTTAATGAACTTGGTCAATTTCCTAGGGGAAACAAAAGGATTATTTGGGTAGGTCTTAAACCAGAAGAGAGATTAGATTTATTATATTCTCATTTAGAAAGTCAACTGGAGAAACAAGGATATCCAAAGGAGGAAAGAAAATTTGTGCCACATATTACTTTAGGCCGAGAAGTAATCCTAGAAAAAGAATTTAAAGAAATAGAAAGTCAGATTATGATGGAAAATATGGAGATGAATGTACATAAAATTTCTATAATGGAAAGTACAAGAATAAATGGGCAGTTAACTTATATTCCAATTTATGTAAAGGAATTTAGTTATTAAATTATATAAGAAAACATCAAGGTTGATAATTTTTAATCTTGATGTTTTTTCATATCAAGATCTAAGAAAATTGTCAGTATAATTGAGAATACTTATAAAAATTATGGTAATAATATACTGATGTAATCTTGTTCTAAAAAGGAGGAAAAAAATGATAGTAGGAATTCCAAAGGGACTTTTATATTATAAATATCATCCGTTTTTACAAACATTTTTTAGTGAGCTGGGAGCTGAGACAATTATTTCTTCTGATACTAATAAGAAAATATTAGATGAAGGTGTTAAACATTGTGTAGATGAGGCTTGCCTCCCAGTTAAGGTATTTCATGGGCACGTTTCTTCACTAAAGGATAAATGCGATATCATTGTAATCCCAAGAATAATGCAGGTTAGAAAAAGAGAATATATATGTCCAAAGTTTTGCGGGCTTCCTGAAATGATTTTAAGCAGTATACCTGCTCTCCCAAAAACTATTACAGAGCCTATTTATGCTACATCTAAGAAGAAACTTTATAGCTGGTCTCAAAAATCAGGAAGTATGATAACGGAGGATAAAAGTAAGATAAAAAATGCATTTAATTTGGCTCTGAGTGAACAGAAAAAATATAATTCAGGAATAAAAAATGAAAACTATAAATTAAAAGTTGCTATATTAGGCCATCCCTATAATATCTATGACAGTTTTATGAATATGAATATAGTCAAAAAGCTCAATAAATTAGGTGTAGGCGTTATTACAGAAGAATATATTGATGAAGATGAAAGAGATAAAGAAGTTAAAAATCTATTCAAAAAACCTTTTTGGACTTTTGCAAGAAATTCCTATGGATTTGCAGCACATGTATCTAAAGAAAAACTTATAGATGGGATTATATATATATCTTCATTTGCATGTGGGATAGATTCTGTAGTTATAGAGCTTATTAAAGATGAAATAGGGGATTTTCCTTTTATGATTTTAAAGATAGACGAACATACAGGCGAAGCAGGACTTGATACAAGAGTGGAAGCTTTTGTAGATATGCTGGGAAGGAGTAATTAATATGAAAATAACAGCTCCACATTTAGGAAATGTATATTTAGCAGTAAAAGCATTATTTGACGGTTTAGAAATAGATTATATAATGCCACCATTTAATAATAAGGAGGCTCTTGAAATTGGTTCTTTACATTCTCCTGAGGAAATGTGCTTACCCTTTAAAATAATGATAGGTAATTATATACAGGCCATTGAAAATGGGGCAGATACTATAATACTTACAGGAAGTTGCGGACCATGTAGATTTGGAGAGTACTGTGAATTACAGATGAATTTATTAAATAAACTTGGACATAATTTAGAATTTATAGTATTAGATGCTCCAACGGATATAGGAATTAGGGAGTTATTCAATAGAATAACTAAGGTATCATCAAATAGTAATAAGTTAAAACACCAAAAGATAAAGGCTTTATCTAACTCAATAAAAATCATGAATTTAATTGACGAAATAGAAGGAAGAGCTCATTATCTAGCAGGCTATGAAAAAACAAAGGGTGAATGTAAGAAGATACTAAATAGCTGCAAAAGAGATGCCTTAGGATGTAAGAGTCCTAAGGACATGATAAAACTATTGCTAGATTATAAAAATACATTAAATAATATAGAAATAGATTTAAATAAAAAACCAATAAAGATAGCTATAATAGGAGAGATATATACTGTAATAGAACCATTCTCCAATTTATATGTAGAAGATAAACTTATGGATTATGGAGTTTCAACTTCAAGAAGATTGACTCCTAGCTGGTGGGTAAAAAATACAGCATTAGTTCTTACTAAACTAAATTCATTAGATATAAATAGGGCAGCAAAAGAATATCTATCTATTGGAATTGGTGGTCATGCAAAAGAATGTATTGGAGAAGCAGTCTTAGCCTATAAGGAAGGATTTGATGGAGCTATTCAAATATTTCCAATGGGATGTATGCCAGAGATTGTTTCAAAAGCAATATTACCTAAGATTTCAAAGGATAAAGATTTTCCTATAATGTCTCTTGTTGTAGATGAAATGACTGGAGAAGCAGGATATATCACTAGAATAGAAGCATTTGTAGATTTACTTGAAAGGAGAAAAAGAAATGCATTATCTTGGAATTGATGTAGGTTCAGTAAGTACAAATATTGTACTTTTAGACAATAAAATGAATGTAATAGAGAAGATTTATTTAAGAACTAAAGGAAGTCCAATAAAGGCTATTCAAGAGGGCTTTAAAATTTTGAAAAATAAATATGATGATATAAATATTGGAGCTGCTGGAGCTACAGGAAGTGGAAGGCGTATTGCAGCTACGCTAATAGGAGCCGATGCAGTAAAAAA
>CAYMGW010000139.1:0-6306 GCA_964390085.1 uncultured Tissierella sp. | reverse complement strand
AAATAGTTACTTTAAAAACAAAATATCCACAAGGTGATGAAAAAAGGCTTATTAATGCTGTAACTGGCAGAAAGGTACCTTCTGGAGGTCTACCAATGGATGTTAGTTGTGTGGTAAACAATGTAAGTACAGCTAAAGCTATAGCTGAAGCAATATTAGAAGGTAAACCTTTATATGAAAGAGTTGTAACTGTTACAGGTAATGGCGTTAATGAACAAAGAAACCTTGTAGTTAAAATAGGTACACCTTTCCAAGAAGTAATAGATCAAGCTGGTGGATTCAATGGAGTACCAGGTAAAGTAATCATGGGTGGACCTATGATGGGATTAAGCCAATTCTCTACAGAGGTACCAGTGATAAAAGGTTCAGGAGGAATTCTTGTACTAACTGAAAAAGAAGCCGCAGCACAAAAAGTTTCAGCATGTATAAAATGTGGTAAGTGCATAGAGGCTTGCCCAGTACACTTACAACCTCTATTTATCTCAGCTTATTCACTAAAGAAAGATTTCCAAAGTGCTGAGAAATACGGGGCATTAGATTGTGTTGAATGTGGATCATGCTCTTTTATATGTCCTGCAAAAAGGCCATTAGTAGAGTCAATAAGATTTGCAAAGAGAGAAGTTCTTGCTAAAAGGAAAAAATCATAGTAGTTAGGAGGAAGTTTAATGGAAGGTAAAGTGTTGAACACTACAACAACAGATTCAGCAATTCCAGATATGTTAATAGTATCTTCTTCACCTCATATCAGGTCTAATGAATCTGTTAAAAGAATAATGTTAGATGTAATAATAGCTTTAATACCAGCCATAATTGGTTCAGTTTATTTCTTTGGACTTAATGCTTTAAAATTAATATTAATATCTGTAGCATCAGCTTTATTCTTTGAAGCTGCGATACAGAAATTATTTAAAAGAGAAATTACAATAAATGATTATAGTGCAGTGATAACAGGTATTTTAATAGCATTTAATCTACCAGCCAATGCACCATGGTGGATACCAGTATTTGGTTCTGGATTTGCTATCATTATTGTAAAACAATGTTTTGGTGGAATTGGTTGTAACTTCATGAACCCAGCATTAGCAGCTAGAGCTGTATTACTTGCTTCTTGGCCTAAGATTATGTCAAATTATGTATTACCAGGAGCAGATGCTATAACAGGTGCAACACCATTAGCTATAATGAAATATGGTGCAGCAGATGCAGGAGCTTCTGCTACAGTAGCTCAAGCAGGTGCAGAATTACCATCATTAATGAATATGTTTATTGGAAACATAGGAGGAGCAATAGGAGAAACTTCAGCACTGTTATTACTTATAGGCGCATTATATTTAATAATTAGAAAAGTTATTAATTGGAAGGTTCCTGTTGTTTATATAGCAACTACAGCAGTTATGTTACTTATACTAGGCATAGAAGCAGATCAAATTATGTATCATATATTAGGTGGAGGATTAATACTTGGAGCATTCTTTATGGCTACAGATTATTCAACTACACCAGTGACACCCCTTGGTCAAATAATATTTGGATTAGGTGCTGGAGCTTTAACTGCTCTTATTAGGGTAAAGGGTGGATTCCCTGAAGGTGTTTCATATTCTATTCTTTTAATGAATGTTGCAAGCCCACTAATTGAGAAGTTCACTGCACCAAAAATATTTGGGAGGGCGAAATAAATGAAAGAAACTATAAAATTAGGATTGATTTTACTTATTATTACAGCAGTATCCGCAGGAGTTTTAGCAATGTCTAACAATTTAACTAAGGATAAAATTGCTGAACTAGAAATGGCAGGTAGTGTTGGCGCCCTAAAGGAAATCTTTGGAGATGAAGCAACATTCAAACCTTTAGATGAAGGAAAACTTAATGATATAAAGGCAGCCAATGAAGCTGTTGTAGAAATATTTGAAGCATATAATGGGGAAAATCTTGAAGGGTATGCTATAAAAGTCATATCTAAAGGATTTGGTGGAGATATGACAGTGTTAACTGGTTTTTTAAATGATGGCACTATAGCTGGAACCAGATTGTTAGAACACTCTGAAACAAAAGGAATAGGTTCTAAAGCCTCTGAACCTGAATTTACAGATAGATTTATAGGGCTTCCTACTGATAGTGAAGTTAAAGTTGAAATCATAACAGGAGCTACTTATAGTAGTAATGGTGTAATAGCAGGTGTAAACGCTGCTAGAGAAGTATTAAACACACAACTTTCAAATTAATGTAAGTGAGGTGGAAAAAATGAAATTGTCTAAAGTATTTAAAAATGGTATTATTAACGATAATCCTATATTCGTACAATTAATAGGTATGTGTTCAACCCTAGCTGTTACAACTAATGTTCAAAACAGTTTAGCAATGGGACTAGCAGTAGTTGCAGTATTAATAGGTTCAAACCTTGTAATATCTTTACTTAGAAATGTAATTCCAGATAAAATTCGTATACCAGCATTCGTTGTTGTAATAGCAACTTTTGTTACTATAGTTGAAATGTTTATGAAGGCTTATGCTCAACCAATTTATCAAGCATTAGGTATATTCCTTCCATTGATAGTAGTAAACTGTATAATACTAGCTCGTGCAGAAGCTTTTGCATTTAAGAATGGTATTTTACCTTCAATTGTAGATGGTCTTGGAATGGGACTTGGTTATACTATTGCACTTGTTGTATTAGGAAGTATAAGAGAAATATTTGGTGCAGGAACTTTCTTAGGAAAATCACTATTTGGAGCAGGTTATCAACCAGCTGGAATATTGGTAGCGCCTCCAGGAGCATTTATTTTACTTGGACTTTTAATAGGGATTTTCAATGTAGTTAGAAAGAAAAAAGCTTCTAGCGAAATTTAAATAAGGAGGAAAGCTAAATGAGTATAGCAGCAATATTGATTAGTACAATTTTTGTAAACAACTATGTATTGGCTCGCTTCCTAGGCATTTGTCCATTTCTTGGAGTATCAAATAAAATGGAAACTGCAACAGGGATGGGTGTTGCTGTAACCTTTGTAGTTACACTATCATCTATAATTACTTATTTTATACAAAAAGGAATCTTAGATGTTATGGGCCTTGGTTATTTACAAACTATTGTTTTTATATTAGTTATAGCAGCTTTAGTTCAATTTGTTGAGCTAGTAATTAAAAAAGTAAGCCCTACATTATATAATGCCTTAGGAGTTTACTTACCACTAATTACTACAAACTGTGTAGTATTAGGTGTTGCAATATTAAACATAAAAGAAGGATATAATTTAGTTCAGACTACTTTTAATGCAATAGGATCTTCTGTTGGATTTACTTTAGCTTTAATTCTTATATCAGGAATTAGAGAAAAACTTCAATTAGCAGATGTTCCTGAAGCTTTAAAGGGTTTCCCTATTGCTTTAATTACTGCAGGATTGATGTCCATAGCCTTTTTAGGCTTTAATGGACTTGTTTAGGAGGGAGAATATGACTGATATATTAAATCCAATTTTAGTATTAGGTGGATTAGGATTAGCTTTTGGAGTTCTTCTATCAATTGCGTCTAATGTTTTCGCAATAGAAATTGACCCAAAAGTAGAAAAAATTAGATCTGTATTACCAGGAGCTAACTGTGGTGCATGTGGTTTCCCTGGTTGTGATGGTTTAGCAAATGCTATAGCAGAAGGTAAAGCCCCTGTAAATGCTTGTAATGTTGGTGGCAAACCAGTTGCTGAACAAGTAGCAGATATTATGGGAGTTAATGCTACAAATGTAGATAAAAAAGTAGCTACAGTTCTTTGCCAAGGTGATTGTAATAAGGCAAAAGAAAAGTATAAATATGAAGGTATTAGAGACTGTAGAGCAGCTAATATCTTACAAGGTGGTAGTAAGGCTTGTTCCTTCGGTTGTTTAGGATGTGGAACTTGTAAAGAGGTTTGTGAATTTGGTGCCATAGAAATAATAGATGGAATAGCTTTTATAGATAAAGACAAATGTACATCTTGCATGAAATGTATTGAAGTATGTCCTAAAGGTATAATTGAGTTAGTTCCATACGACAATCAATTTGTCGTAAAATGTAAGAGTAAAGACCCTGGTAAGGAAGTAAGAAGTAAATGTAGTACAGGATGTATTGGATGTCAAATATGTGTTAAAAATTGTCCATCAGAAGCATTTAGCTTCGAAAATAATTTAGCAAAAATTAACTATGACAAATGTATAAATTGTGGAGTATGTGCTGAAAAATGTCCTACAAAAGCTATACACTCTAATGTAGCTAAGGATGTAGCTGTTTAATGTCAAGAGCCTGTAAAGGCTCTTTTCTTTTTTCTAAATTGTAACTTGTAAATAAAAAATATAAATGGTAAACTAATAATGTATGAGTTTAGCTTGAGTATTTGGATAAAGGATGAATTATATGACAAAAGGGGATAAAGTTTTAATAGTAGTTATTATAGTAATTAGTTTAGTTTCCTTAGGGCTTGTTAAAAATAGTGCTATTGGACACAAAGAAAAATATATTAGCATTCAAGTAGACGGCAAAGAATATAAAAAGATAATATTCGACAAAGCATTAATAGGAAAAACTATACCTATTGAAACTGAATTTGGATATAATGTAATTGAAATAGGAGAGGACAATGTTAGAGTAATTGAAGCAGATTGTCCTGATAAAATAGATGTATTGCAAGGATACATCTCTAGGCCAGGTGAGATAATAGTATGCTTACCTAATAAATTAGTAATAGAGATAAAAGGATCAGAAGAAACAAATGATATAAAAGAAGTCGATCATATAAGTAATTAAGGATGATATAAACTATGAAGAAATTGAAAAAAATAATATTTTTATCCCTATTAGTGTCAATAGGTCTTGCGTTATCAGTTCTGGAATCAGCTATTCCTTTACCAATTGCGGTACCAGGTGCTAAACTAGGACTTTCTAATATGGTTATTTTAGTTACATTGGTTATATTTGGCTTCAAGGAAGCTTTTATAGTGGGTATACTAAAGAGTATAGTACTTGTACTTATAACTGGCAGCATATCTAGTCTTATTTATAGTCTTTCAGGATCTATATTATCCTGTATTACAATGTTTATTGTATATAAATATTTTACTAGGATTTTTAGCCTTATAGGTGTAAGTATTTTTGGGGCGGTTGCCCATAATATTGCACAAGTTAGTGTGGCTGCTGCTATGATGTACAACTCTAGAATATATTCTTATCTTCCCATTCTGTTGCTTACCAGTTTATTTACTGGATATTTTGTAGGTCTTTCATCAATTTATATATCTAAAAACTTAAAGAAAAGTTTAAGTTCAAACTTTGGATAATTAAGGAGATAATATGGAAAAGTTAATATTAGCATCTTCTTCTCCTAGAAGAAAAGAGATATTAAATAGGTACAAATTAAACCCAATAATATATGGTGCTCAAATTGAGGAAAAATATATAAAGGGAGAATTACCAAAACAAGTAGTAATGTCTTTAGCTTTTGAGAAATCCTATTGGGTAAGTAAGCATTTTAGCAATGGAGAAGTAATTATCGGAGCAGATACTATAGTAGTCTTAGAAGATAAGATTCTAGGAAAACCAAAGGATGAAGAAGACGCATTTAAGATATTATCATCACTAAGTGGAAAAGAACATAGGGTAATTACTGGGATTTGTATAATTAAAGCAAATACCAATATTAAAGTCATAGATTATGAAGAGACAACAGTTAGATTTAGACATTTATCAGAAAAGCAAATATCTAAGTATATCCAGACTAAGGAGCCCATGGATAAAGCAGGGGCTTATGGAATACAGGGATATGGTCAGATTTTAGTTGAAAAAATAGATGGATGTTATTCTAATGTGGTGGGCTTGCCTCTTGGAAAGCTTGACTACTTATTAAATAAATTTTTCGATATACAAATATTATAGATAAGTAGGTGGAAGCATGGATAATAATCTGGATTTTGATAGAAATTATACTATTAAAGAGCTGCCAATGACTGAAAGACCAAGGGAAAAACTTTATAGTCATGGGGCTGAAGCATTATCAAATGAAGAACTATTGGCGATTATAATTAGGACAGGTAATAAAAGTGATAGTGCTATAGACTTAGCTAGAAAGATATTGAGTAGGGACAATCGAGGATTAGTACATTTAAGAGATACTACAATGCAAGAGTTGATGAAGACAAAAGGTGTAGGGGCATGTAAAGCAGCTCAAATACTTGCTGCTATAGAAATAGGGAAAAGAATAAATTATAGGGAAGCTTTATCGAAGGTAAAGATAACTGAACCTAGTACCATAGCAAATTTATATATGGATGAAATGAGATACTTGCAAA
>CAYMGW010000138.1:0-6363 GCA_964390085.1 uncultured Tissierella sp. | reverse complement strand
TAAGAGAGATGTCCGGTAGACTTGAGGAAATGCCAGGGGACGAAGGTTATCCTGCATATCTAGCTTCAAGAGCTGCTGAGTTCTATGAAAGAGCTGGAAAGGTACAATGTCTAGGTACAGATAATAGAGTTGGAGCTTTAACTGTAATTGGTGCAGTATCACCTCCAGGAGGAGATATTTCTGAGCCAGTTTCACAGGCTACCTTAAGAATAGTAAAGGTATTCTGGGGTCTAGATGCCAGTCTTGCATATAGAAGACATTTCCCAGCTATCAACTGGTTAAATTCTTATTCACTTTATCAAAATAAGGTAGATGAGTGGATGGATAAGAATATAGATAATGATTTTTCAAAGGATAGAATTAAGGCTATGGCTCTTCTTCAAGAGGAATCTTCTCTTCAAGAAATCGTTAGATTAGTAGGTAGAGATTCTCTATCAGAGGGAGATCAATTGAAGTTAGAAGTAGCTAAATCCATAAGAGAAGACTTTTTACAGCAAAATGCCTTCCACGAACAAGATACTTATGCATCTTTAGCAAAACAAAACCTAATGCTTCAAATGGTTTTGGCCTTCTATGATGAAGGAAAGAGAGCATTAGAGGGCGGAGTTTATCTAAATGAGATATTAAATCTTTCTGTTCGTGATAGAATTGCAAGAGCTAAGTATTTATCAGAAGATAAAATATCTGATATTAAGGATATAATAAAAGAACTTCAAAATAGTATTGACGAGTTAATAAGCAAAGGAGGTATCCTTAATGCTTAAAGAATATAAAACAGTTACGGAAGTAGTAGGACCTTTGATGATGGTAGAAGGCGTTGAAGGTGTTAAGTACGAGGAGCTAGTAGAAATAGAAATCCAAACTGGTGAAAAAAGAAGAGGTAGAGTACTAGAAGTAAATGGTGACAAAGCCATGGTACAACTTTTCGAAGGTTCCTCAGGTATAAACTTAAAAAATACAAAGGTTAGATTTTTAGGGAAACCTCTTGAACTTGGAGTGTCCTATGATATGATAGGAAGAATCTTTGATGGATTAGGAAGACCAAAGGATGGTGGACCTAAGATTATTCCAGAAAAAAGATTAGATATCAATGGAACACCTATGAACCCAGTAGCAAGAGATTATCCATCAGAGTTTATTCAAACAGGAGTATCTGCCATAGATGGACTTAATACCCTTGTAAGGGGACAAAAATTACCTATTTTCTCCGGAGCAGGACTTCCACATTCTGAGCTTGCAGCACAAATAGCTAGACAAGCTAGAGTTTTAGGAAAAGGTGAAAACTTTGCAGTAGTATTTGGTGCTATGGGTATTACCTTTGAAGAAGCTGAATTCTTTATAGAAGACTTCAACAGAACTGGTGCTATAGATAGAGCTGTATTGTTTATGAACTTAGCTAATGACCCAGCTATTGAAAGAATTGCTACACCTCGTATGGCCCTTACATGTGCTGAGTATTTAGCTTATGAAAAGGACATGCATGTATTAGTTATATTAACTGACTTAACTAACTATGCAGAAGCCCTAAGAGAAACTTCAGCAGCTAGAAAAGAGGTACCAGGAAGAAGAGGTTATCCAGGTTATTTATATACTGACCTTTCAACTATTTATGAAAGAGCTGGAAGAATTAAAGGAAGAAATGGTTCTATAACTCAAATTCCAATTCTTACCATGCCAGAGGATGATATAACTCACCCAATTCCTGACCTTACAGGGTATATTACTGAAGGGCAAATTATATTATCTAGGGACTTATATAAGAAAGGTATAGAGCCTCCAATAGATGTACTTCCATCACTTTCAAGACTTAAGGATAAGGGTATTGGTAAAGGCAAAACAAGAGAAGACCATGCAGATACTATGAACCAGCTATTTGCAGCTTATGCAGCAGGAAAAGAAGCTAGAGAATTAGCGGTTATTTTAGGAGATGCTGCTCTTTCAGATTCAGATAAGGCTTTTGCAGCCTTTGCAGATGAATTTGAAAAGAAATACGTAAGCCAAGGTTATAATAATAATAGACAGATATTAGATACATTAGAACTAGGCTGGGAACTTCTTAAGATTTTACCAAGAACTGAACTTAAGAGAATTAGGGATGAATATCTTGAAAAGTATCTTCCAGTGGAGACTGAAGGAGTTGAAAAATAGTGGCTAATAAGCTAAATGTGAAACCTACTCGTATGGAGCTCACAAAGCTTAGAAGGAGACTATCCACTGCCACAAGGGGACATAAGCTTCTTAAAGATAAGCAAGACGAGCTCATGCGAAGATTCATTGAAATAATCAGAGAAAATAAGGCTCTTAGAGCTGAAGTTGAAAAAGAACTACATGAATCTTTTCAAGATTTTTTATTAGCTAGCGCTGTAATGTCACCTGAATTATTGGAACAAGCAGTAGCATATCCTAAAGAAAGTATTTCAGTTGATATTAAAACTAAAAATATTATGAGTGTTAATGTTCCTGTTATGAATTTTATTAGAAAGCTAGAAGGCGATGAAGGTAGCATTTATCCTTATGGATTTGCTCAAACTTCTTCAGAATTAGACGATGCAATTTCAAAACTATATGGCATAATGTCAAAACTTTTAACCTTAGCTGAGGTAGAAAAGTCATCTCAACTTATGGCAGATGAAATTGAAAAGACTAGAAGAAGAGTAAATGCTTTGGAATATAGAACTATACCGGAACTTGAAGAAACAATTAGATATATCAGAATGAAGCTAGATGAAAATGAAAGAAGTACCATAACTAGATTGATGAAAGTTAAGGACATCATTCAAAAAGAAGCTTAATGGTGATGCGACAGCGGGACGGTTCTTGCTGTCGCATTTTTGATATAAGTGAATAAATATAGACTATGGGGTAAGATAATTAAAATAATAGAGAAAGCATAAGAGATGAAATTATGAGGATATTACATATTTTAGCACACTTGCCAGCAAAGGCAACCATGCAAGCTACAATGGGTTTAGGCGGTTATGATATGGACTTTATAAGAATTTTAAAAACAACTAGAAAAAGATATATTATCTCACTATTTGTAACAACTTTAAGAAATATTAATTAAAATGGGAGGGGATAGAATGAGAAAGGTAGCAATGATAATAGCTATGATGATGTTACTAACGGCTTGCAGCCCTGCTAACATCAATAATAAGCAAGAAATCAATGAGGAAAATCAATCATCCATAACAGCTACAGTGGGGGATTCAAATGGGGAAAAAGAAAAAACAACCAATGACCAGGATAGCTATGAAAAGATAGCACAAGAGCATACTACTTCTGAAGGCAATAGGGTGACAGAATACGAAGACGGATACACTACAATCCTTTCCCCTGAGGGGAAAATGGCCATTGTAAAAACCCCATATCCAGCGGATTATACAATTCGCAATAATCACGAATTAGAAGAATTACCGGAAGATGAGGGAACTGAGTTTGTTCATGATTTACGAAGCAAGGATATATCCAGTATCGACCTTTCGAATAAACTGGAGTATTTGTTAATATCAGATTTTGATGATCATACAAAGTGGCCAGAGAGCGTGCCTAAGGAATATGATATTGAGAAGATAAAGAAAAACGGTATGGATCCGGGATTAGGGGTAGGAGAACTCCATAAAAAAGGGATTACTGGACAGGGAGTAGGTATTGCCATAATAGATCAACCCCTGTTGGTAGAGCATGTTGAATATAGGGATCAGCTTAAATTATATGAAGAAATCCATGAGAATACAGATACTGCCCAAATGCATGGGCCGGCAGTAGCATCTATTGCAGTAGGAAAAAATACTGGAGTAGCACCAGGTGCTGATTTATATTATATTGCCGAAACTCATGGAGTTTATACAGAAAACTCATTTAATTGGGATTTATACTGGGTTGCAAAGTCTATCGATAGAATAATAGAAATCAACAAGACTTTGCCTAAGGATAGGAAGATACGTGTAATTTCAATTTCATTGGGGATCGATAATCCTACTATGAAAAATGGGAAATTAGTTCAAGAAGCGATAAAAAGGGCTTCTGATGAAGGTATATATACAATTGCTGTAGGAAATAGTTTCTTTGGATTGGGTAGGGAACCACTAGGGGATCCAAATGATCTAGCATCTTATACAAAGGGATATTTTTGGAAAAATGCTAATTCCAATATGATTGGAAATAATCTACTGGTACCAATGGATTCTAGATGTTTGGCAAGTCCTACTGGGGAAGATAAATATGTTTTCTATTATTCTGGAGGTTTGAGCTGGGCAGTACCATATACTGCAGGACTCTATGCATTATCTTGTCAAGTAAATCCAGATATTACTCCAAAGGAATTTAATGTAGCAGCAAAAAAGACAGCAACTAAGATTAATTTAGATTCTAGTAACGATAAATATTATATATTAAATCCTGAAGCATTGATCAATGAGATTGAAAAGTAGAAAATGGTTAAAGGTTCACAGTGGAGTATTACCCTAAGATTTACACTTATATAGGTATTTTGATTACTATAGAAAACAAAGAGTATATGAATGAAGTGGGGATAATAAACTATTTCACATGGAAAAAAGCAATGAAAGAATTTGTTAATTGCAAATCTGAGTAACTTATAAACGATGGGACAGATAGAGAAAGTGCCAACCAGTGCAGGTTTTATTTGATTGATGAAATAAAAATTGGAAAGGAAACAGCTAGACCGATATAGTATATGGTATAGCTGTTTTTTAATAGTTATTTTGGTGGTAATTTGCTTTATTCCAATAGTTCTTTTATTGGTTTCTTTATTTTCAAGAAACTTATGTTATCCATTTTGTTGAAGCAATTTTATCATTTCCTTTGAAGTCATTGGCATTTTTAAATCTCCAATAAGGAAATTAATCTTCTCTGTGATGCAAGCTAGCTTCTAATCTTGACTATTCTTCTTCAAAAGCTGAAAATCATAGTATATTAGAGTCCATGTTATTACATAATAATATATGAAATATTAATAAAAGGATAACTATAGAGGAGATATAGAATGAATAATGATATTGTATTTAAAATTATTAAAAGAGGTGTTTTCGTAAGCTTAATCTTTATAGGCATAAGTTTTTTCCTATTTAAAAAGCCTATGCCAATTATAAATGGATATATATTTGGGAGTTTTATTAGCATATTAAGTTTCAAATTATTACATAATACTATTAATAAAGTTATTTCCATGCCACCAGGTAAGGCCAGCGCACATTCAATGATTCATTATACCATAAGGTATATTATATATTTTATGGTATTGTCAATTGCAGCTTTGGCACCTTATTTAAATCTAATAGCTACTATTTTAGGCTTATTTATGGTCAAGAATATCATTATAGTTTCTACTATTTTAGATAAGGATTTTGGGAAAAGACAATGTTCTAAAGAATAAAAGAACAGTTACAAAAGGAGAGGAGGTATATTTTGGAATTATTGATTAGAATAGCTGGAAGGGAAATAATTGTTCCTGACACTATTGTTAATGTATGGATTGTTGTAATTCTATTGATTATATTTGCCTTTGTAGTAAACAACAAAATTAAAAAGGCCAATGTTGATGAAATTCCATCAAATTTTTTGAATGTAGTAGAGCTATTAGTCGAAGCAGCAGAAGGTCTTGTAAAAACTACTATGGGGCCACAGAATATAAACTTTGCGCCCTATTTTTTAACTATAATAGTATTTTTATTAGTAGCTAATTTATTTGGTTTGCTAGGGTTTTCACCGCCTACATCTGACTATTCTGTTACCTTTTCCTTGGCTTTAATTACTTTTGTTTTAACACAATATTGGAAGTTTAGAAATTCTAATGGATTATTTGGATATTTAAAGGGATTTACAGAACCCATGGTCCTTTTAACCCCATTAAATATAATTGGAGAACTTGCTAACCCTATTTCATTATCTTTCCGTCTCTTTGGAAATATAATGAGTGGTGGTATTATTATGGCATTGATATATCAAGCAGCAGGTTTAGTTGCACCAGTAATTGCAGCTCCACTACATGCATATTTTGACGTGTTCTCTGGAGTATTACAAACCTTTATATTTACAATGTTATCTATGATATTCATAGGTGGAAGAGAAGTATAATTAACTTTTTAAAATTTGGGAGGAGGAAATAAAATGTTACAAGGAATAACAAGTGAAGCTTTTATTTTAGGATGTTCAGCAATAGGAGCAGGTTTAGCTATGATTGCAGGTATTGGACCTGGAGTTGGTCAAGGTCACGCAGCAGGTCAAGCGGCAGCAGCAGTAGGCAGGCAACCAGAGGCTCAAGCAGATATTACTAGAACCATGTTACTTGGGCAAGCCGTAGCAGAGACAACAGGTATTTATGGGCTAGTAATTGCTATA
>CAYMGW010000137.1:0-6416 GCA_964390085.1 uncultured Tissierella sp. | reverse complement strand
AAAGCCTGTTCTACTATATCTGGTAGACTTCCTACTATCTGTTTTTTATCAATTAATTCTTCGGTTATATCATTTCCTCTAAAATGTGCAAAACTAATACCATTTTGAGGCAATCTATCCTCTACCTTTTTCCCAAATATGAGTAATCCACCAACTGTGCATTCTTTGGTATTAACTCCTTCTCTTAATATATCTGCGTTTACAAGAATTCTATCTACAGATTCATCTGTTTCTTCATATAGGTCAAACATATTATATTTTAAAAAATAATCTCTTATTAAATCCATATTAAGATCTTTTTTAGTAGTGCCTCCAACTGATGATATATCAAAATGTACTGCTCCACTAGCTTGAAATAGTCGCATTAATTCTTCTCTTGAAGCGATTCTCTTAGTTGTACCTGCTCTAATATAATATTTGTTATCAACGGTATAATACGGCTTATTAACCCCCTTTGGAATTGTAAGAACAACAACTTTAGCACCCTCTACAACTATTTCTTTATAAATTGGAATTATATTTGGTATACAGTTGTTTCTACAAATATTCATTATTTTTTCTTCTATATCTTCAATTGAGACACCTTTTATTATTCCTTCATCTGATACACCAATTATTATTGTGCCACCTTCCATATTTGCGAATGAAACAATTTCTCCAGCTAGATCATTAGGTTTAATTTTCTCCTCTTTGAATTCTATATAAGGACTTTCTCCTTTACTTATTATCTCTATTAAATCTTGTTGGCTTAACATTTCATCGCCCCTTATCAACTTTATTTATATACATTATATCATGTACTGATTGTAAAAAAAATTATTATAGCCTTTTATAATAACTTAAATATATTATCTTATATATCTCTGTTATTATATGCTTATTTCCATTTTTGGTTTGTGCTTGTTGACTTTACATTATTATCAGCTTAATCACTAGCTTGGTCAGTAATTTGCCTAGTAGCTTGTTTATTCCTTCTCATTTAGATACACTATCTTTCATAATCGATATTATTTCCTTCACACCATTCAATTGCTATATCTTTCATAGCTTTGTCTTTAAATTTATACCAATCGTTTTCTATATTATACTTTTGAATATTATTTCGAAACCTTCTAAAAGCTCCACTACCTTTTATTGAATCATACATTATATCACTTAATCTCTTATCTTTTATGGATAAACAAAATTCTTCCATAATATTATACTCATGTATTTCAAACTTTGAAGGAAGGGGAATTTGTATCTTTCAGAATAATACTTTATATGCATTATTTATTTCTATATTTATCTTCAATTATATTATAATTAACATGATTAATCTTGTCCCATTCAGTTTTCTTATACTTAATTCCTTTTAATATATCATTAGTAAAGTCAGGATCGTATTCTTTAAAGTATGAGGATTTAGCCCAAGCCTTTGCCTCTTCATGTTCTGGATGTTTATTATCCCTGTAGTTTTTAAGGAATTCATAAAATCCATAAAGTCCACCTACATCTTCAGGTGGTGCTGTTTCTGCCCCATCAAGTAATGTAGGAAATCAAAAATAGTAATCTTCTTGGTATATTGCCTTAATATCTTTCATCCCATTCCATACAGCTTTCTACTATGTCATTTTTAAATGAATTAAATTCATGCCCAAATGATTTTTGTCTTTTTATAAATTTCTTTGATAATCCCATTTCAACCTTTTTATATAAAAATTATTCACTTATTATGAGCCTAACATTACTTACAAATGAATATATTTTTGAACACCTCATCACTTTATAAAAGAAATAAAAAGCCATGCCTACAATTTTTGTTATTCTATTTAATAATATCTCCGTTCTTATTATAAAATTTGTATTCTGCCTTATTATATTCATCTAAGTCGTGGAAGAAACTAATAGACGGATTAGTACTAACTTCTTTTTGTTGAATTTCTCCATTAGTCATTATTCGCTCTATTTTAACAAGTTGGGGATTATTGCTGATAATAAATAAACTTGTATTAATTGAAAAATCATTTGTTATTAACTGTGAAAATTCTGATTTTAACTGAGAAAACTCATATATGGTAATATCACTTGCTTTTTCAATAATTTTGTCTGGTTCTATCAAATTAAGAAGTTCATATTTACCTTTACTATTTATTCTAAAATGTGCATAGCCAACTTCTTGATATCTCTCTGCGTCTTTTAGTATATAACTCACAAGTCTATGATTGTCAATAACAGTCGCATTATAAAGGGTTACTGATTGCTTGGTCTTAATGTGTTTTGAAATTAATTTTTCCATTAAAGCTATATTATCTCGAGGACGAGACAAAAAAACGTATGCTATTAAAATAAAAATTATAACTATTGAAAAAATCCACTTCTTATTTTTCATACATTCACCTCTTAAATTATAAATATATTTATTACACTTAAATCTACCAATGGGGCGTAAAATACAAAGGATCTGTCATAGTTTATGGTAATTTATTATTTTTAATTTCTGAAATATCCCTAAACACTCTCGAATATACACATTTTATATTTATTTCACTTTCAGTATCATTATATAAGCCATATCCCCAAACCTTATCCTTGGTATATAACAAACCTGTTATATACATTCCATTTTCAGTATCTGATTCATCTTCATATGATAAGTCTTCCTCAACAAAATTAACATAAGATTTTTCATTACCAATAAAATAAAATGGTATTTTTGATGTTTTGTACAAAGATGCGTATTCAGCATTAGATGCCTCATATAAATTGTCCTTAGTAATAAATATTGCATCATATTTAGAATCGAAGTTCTCCTCTTTTAAAAACTCAAAATCAATTTTTTCAAATTCCACCTGTGATTCTCTGATTTCTGGAACATCACCAATTATTCCAATTCTTAATCCCTCACCTTCATATTTTTCTGTTTTATCAACATTAGTAACTGAACACCCCATTAGAAATGTTAAAACCATAATAAGAGTAAATATAATTTTCTTCATAATTTTCAACCCCCTTAAAATTATCTATTTATATTTACCTTGCACAACTTATAATATAATAATCACTCCATATAATTATATAAGATATATTTCTACAGACCATCATAAATCTCCTTCTTTTTACCTAAGTATTTCCAAAAACTAAAAAAAATAAGTAAAACAATTACTTATCAAATAAACAAAGTAAGTGGTGTTGTGGAAATCTAATTTTCTTCACACCACTGTCAAACAGATGATTCACCTAACTCTTACACCTTAACCCTGTAAAAAAGTAAACTCCCTTGAGGTGATATGCTAGAATAATAATACAGTTTGAGTTATTATATTCATGGTAGTAGATTAGAACTTTTAAAAAGGTTCTATGGGTAAAGTTTATATTCATGTTTGCTATACTCATAACATTTAAGAATCAGGGACGGTTAATTATTATGAAATTACCTGTAAAATTACCATATATGACTGTTCATTCTTAACCGCCCTAATTTAATCCCTAACAAAATATTCGCCTATCTAATCCATAAAAGAATCTGCCACTCCAACTGATTTTGTACCTTCATCTTCTTTAAATATTGCAAATCCAGTTAATGCATATATAGCGGCTATTATAGGGCATAGAATACAGAAAAATGCATAAGGTGCATATGCAGTGACTTCTATTCCCAGAACTCCTGTTATATATACTCCTGATGTGGTCCATGGAATCAGATAACAGAATATGGTTCCTCCATCTTCTAGGGTCCTTGATAAAACTGACTTTTTAACTTTATACTCTGTGTACGAATTTTTCATTAATTGACCGGTAAGAATAATTGAGATATACTGACTTGCACACAAAATTGTTATAATTAAACTTGTTAGAAGAGTAAATAGGATTAGAATGCTCTGAGAACGAATAAGCTTATTCATTTTGCTCAATGCTACATCTAATACTCCGATACTCTGAAGTATTTCCCCGAGACCAACAGCTAAGAACGCAAGGGCTGTTGCTCCCATCATACTCAACATTCCGCCTCGATTAAGAAGCTTATTAATTTCAGGTATATCTGTATTGATACTAAATCCATTTCCAAGAGAATTTATTATTGTTTTTAGTTCGTAATGTGATCCTTGGAATAAAAATGCTGCAAAAATTCCCATAAGTGAGCTAATAATTAAGGCAATAAGAGGTGGAACCTTTTTTATAGCCAAGAATATTGTGAATATTGGAACTATTAGAAGTATAGGAGTGATATTAAAATTAGTAGCTAAAACTCCCTTTATATTGTTTATTAAAGTCATATCAAGTTCAAGCCCTTGATATTTTAAACTTATTAAGAAATACAATATTCCCGATACAATTACAGCAGGTATTGTTGTAAATAACATAGACCTAACATGTTCAAAAACATTACAATCAGCTACTGCTGCTGCTAAGTTAGTTGAGTCCGAAAAGGGAGAGAGTTTATCTCCAAAAACAGATCCTGAAACTACCATGCCTGCTGTAATGGCTGGATTAATATTTAACCCAATTCCAATCCCCATAAACGCTACCCCTAAAGTTGAGATAGCAGTATATGAACTTCCTGTAAAAAATGATATTATACAACATATAAAAAAGCCTGCAATGATAAAGGTAGCGGGAGTTAATATGCTGAGTCCGTAATATATAATAGTAGGTACTATACCGGATACTATCCACGAACCAATAACAGCGCCAACTGCCATTAGTATCATTGCAGCTAATATTACATTTTTACACCCTTTTAAGAAAAAACTTTCTATCTCTTGAAGACTAAATCCACTAATAATACCTATTATTGAGCACACAATAATAGCAATCAGAAATACAACTTGTGTAGATATTTTTAGCAGTGCAAATCCACCAACAAATATTAAAGCTAAAGACAACATGCATAAAAAAGCCATACCGAGACTAACCTGCTTATTATCTTTATTTAGGATATTTTTTACATTTTCACTCATGAAAATTCTCCCTTCATAATTTAATTTTAATGCTTAATATTTCTTAAATGGTTTGTTCTTATGGCTTATTTGATATCTCTTAGGCGGTTTGACTCTTCATAATCTATTTCATATGTTATAGGATTAATTACAACTCCATATTTTAACTTTGCATTTTCTATGGAAACTAAGCTCATTTCAACATCTTCTTTAACTTTTTCCATATCCCTTTCTAATGGATTTCCATAACCTCCACCGCTTGCCGTAATACATGTTATGGTATCGCCGTAATTAAGAAAAATTACATCACCCATAGCATAGTCCAGCACTCTTTCATTTTCTTTTCCCTCATTTATTATCCATTTACTTGTATTACCAGGTTTTCCTCCGTGCATTCCTTGTGGAGGTATTTTTGATTTTTGTGATACATGTGAGAATATACCATCATGTCCTACCAACTTCCATTTTCTTCTCTGTGCAAATCCGCTTCTGAATTTTCCAGCGCCCTCAGAATCCGAAAGAATGGATCTTTCAATAAACAGCATAGGGGCTTCTATTTCTTGAGCTTCTAATGGCGGAATAGGACAATTTGTGACGTGACATGACATTATTGTTATACCATCTTTGTTAGGTCTTGCTCCGAGACCACCAGGTACTATTTCACCCCAATATTGTCGGTGAGTTATTTCTCCCCCTCGAGGATGGGTTTCCAAATTAGTTCCTGAACAAAAATCGTAATTTGTTCCACAAGAATCAGCCATTACCTTATTTGGTATAGCATCAGCCATTGCACCCATTATCAAGTCAACTAATATATGGTCTGTAACCATTCTTTGGAAACATCCTACCGGCATTTGGCAGTTTACAAGGGTCCCCTCTGGAGCTATTACTTTTATTGGTCGTTGACATCCTTGATTTGAAGGGATATCTGCATTTGTTATGCACCTCATAGCATAATATGTTGCTGAAATAGTTGCCGAAAGAGGTGAATTTATAGGACCTCTTATTTGTTTATCAGTACCAGTATAATCAAAGGTTATATTATCTCCCTCAACTATTACTGTTAATTTTAAATTGTATGGTCCTCCTTCAAACCCGTCATCAAGAATCTTTTCCTCATGTGTATATCTACCGTCTTTTATAAGTCTTATCTCATTTCTTGTCAATCTTTCGGAGTAATTCAAGAGATCCTCCGTGACTTCTTTTACAAGCTCTAGACCATATTTATTGACAATTTGTTTAAAACCCTTTACCCCAATATTGCATGCAGAAATTTGAGCCATCAAGTCGCCTTTCATATCTCTTGGAGTTCTTGTATTATTTAGAATTACATTCCAAAGCGCTTCATTTCTTATACCTTTATCATATAATTTTATTGGTTCTAGTAAAAATCCTTCTTGCCATATTTCAACAGTCCATGAATCACCTGTCCAAACTCCACCTACATCTTTGTGATGTAACATTGTCATAGAAAATGCAATAAGCTCATTATTATCA
>CAYMGW010000136.1:0-6425 GCA_964390085.1 uncultured Tissierella sp. | reverse complement strand
ATTTTAGATCTTTATGATAATAGTATTGTTGCTTATGAAATTGGGCATAGCAATAATAATTCATTGGTATTTAAAACATTTGATAAAGCTATTAAATTCAATCCTAATGCAAGACCCCTATTTCATAGTGATAGGGGCTACCAGTATACCTCATATGGATTTAGAAAAAGATTAGAATTAAATGGCATGGAACAAAGCATGTCAAGAGCTGGTAAATGTATTGATAACGGACCGATGGAGAACTTTTGGGGAGTATTAAAGTCAGAAAGATATTATCTAAAAGGAAAATATGATACATATGAGGAATTGAAAAATGATATTAAAAACTATATAAAATTTTATAATAACGAAAGATTACAAAAAAGATTAAACAGCATGAGTCCACTTGAATATAGAAATCATGCTGCTTAGAATATTTTATTTATTTACATTGTCTACTTGACAGGGTGCAGTTCAAAAAACAACTACTGCCATTAATTTATCTTATACATTATCTGAAGAAGAAAAAATATTACTAATAGACTTTAACCAGCAGGCAAGCTTAACTGTAGCATTAGGAAATAATGGTGATGATAAAAGAATTTGAGATGGAATAAAGTGTTATTAATGTTATAATAATTATAATAAAATAAAACTTTACTTTAATAAAAAATATTTTTATAAAAGTAAGGGAATAGCTTAGTTATTAAATCTAATAACTTATAGGAGAGGTATCTTATGTTTAATAGAGTTGAAGAATTAAAATCAAAATTAAATGATTATAGACCACTAACTAGTGAAGAGGTAAATAGATTAAGAGAAGAATTTTTAATAGATTTTACCTATAATTCTAATGCTATAGAAGGTAATACACTTACACTTCAAGAAACAGCTTTAATTCTAAAAGAAGGAATTACAATAGATGAAAAACCATTAAAAGAACATCTGGAAGCAGTTGGACATAAAGATGCATTTTATTATATTGAGGAATTAGTAAAAGAGAAAGTAGAGCTATCAGAAAAAGTAATTAAAGATATTCATTCCCTAGTACTTATGGATAAACCGCAAGACAGAGGTAGATATAGACGTATACCAGTTACTATTTTAGGAGCAGTACATGAGCCAGCACAACCGTATCTAGTACCAGTGCTAATGGAACAACTAATTAATGAATATAATCAGGAAATGAAAGATAGACATATTATTGAGAAAGTATCTCTATTCCATCTAAAGTTTGAATCCGTACATCCATTTATAGAAAAGAATGTAACAAAAAGAAATGCTTAGATATCAATAGTTTAACAATTCAATAGAAATTATATTGCAACCTAAAATGGTTGTTTTTTTGTATCTTTGAAAATTATGAATAAGAGACTTAGCCTAAGAACAGACATAAATGATTTGTAATATGGGTATTAAGGGAGGGGAGAAAAGTTTAAGATATATTATAAATCAAGTTAGAAAGAGGGTTAGCATATGAAATCAAATATATTGGGGTTATCAATGGAGTTTTAAATAAAGCATTTTCAAGAGGAAATTAAAAGTATGGAAATGCTTCTAAAATATATAGACTATGACACGGTGATGCTGTTGACCATTTCAAGCACTCATGAAGTAGAATTAGAAGAAACGGAATCCTTACATGAGCAGTTAGAAATATATAAATCATGGTATCAGCAAATTTTATATATTTTTAAAAAGTTCTTGCAAGACGATGACTATGTAGATGATGATTGGCTAATTGCAGGTGTTGACTATTAAACAGTAGAACCTTATTGATAATTTATATTATCTATTTAGGGGTGGTTAATAGTAAGATACTATAGGTCGCATACAAAATAAGATATAAAAAGTATCGTTATATATGCCTTTTATACAATGTTATGAATATTTAATTATTTATTTTGTTTGCTTTGCTTTGTAGATGTAAATAAGTTATAATATTGGGTAATTCACAATGGTAGGTTACGCCGAAGTAAAGCTAAAAGACAAGGGGGAGTATTAAATGGATTTTCAACATGAATCATATATAGTTCTTGATTTACCAAGTCCAGTAAAAGAAAAAATATATGATATTAGAAACTTTCATAAAGATACATTGAGGGCTTCATTACCAGTTGAAATAACTGTGGCTGGGTCAAGTGGTGTTGGGGTAATTGAACCTGGACAAGATAAAGAGTTAGTTTTTAATACAATAAAAAACATAGCAATGAAGACAAGTCCAATACTTGCTTCATTTAAAGATGTTTTAAGGTTTCCTGGTACAGACTTATTTGTATTTACTCTAAAAGACGAAGAGAGATTTAGATTGTTACACGAAGAAATAATAAAATCTGGTATTAAATTTAAGCCTAATAGATTTCCATATAAGCCACATTGCACCTTAAGAAGTAGAACTCCTATATCAGACAAAGAAGTAGAAGAAATCATGGGAACTAAGTTATCGGATGAATTCATACTTGATACAATTTCAATCTACATGGTTGATAAAATTCCTTTGAATAGGTTATATACTGTTAAACTTTCAGGGAAATAATAATAAATTATTAAGTAACAACATTTATATAATGTACATCAGTAGATTATTATTAATTATATTATATAATTAATAATACTAAAATTATAATGAGCAGTAAACATAAAGGTGGTGCTTATTTTGTTAGAGGTAATAGGAGCATCAAGTAGTGAGAAAACAAGAACACTTAATTATATAGTAAACTTGCCAAATAACTATGATGACAGGCCAAATGAACTATTTCCAGTGATAGTATTCCTCCATGGTGCAGGTGAAAGAGGGAATGACATAAATCTTGTGAAGAAGTATGGTATACACAGATATTCTGAGATAATAAACATACCATTCATTATTATTTCGCCTCAATGTCATGCTAACAACTTTTGGGACATTCATTTTACAGAGATTGAATTTTTATTACAGGAGATAAAGATAAAATACAGGGCAAATATAGAGAAGATATGTTTAGCTGGTATTAGTTTAGGCGCATATGGGGCATGGAATTTTGCCATGCAAAGACCAAGGCTATTTTCAAGTATCGTTTCAATTGCAGGAGGTGCAATGATTCCTAAATATGCTAATCTGATTAGTCATATACCCGCATATATTGTTCATGGTGAGCTTGATAAAGAAGTTAATGTTATGGAAAGTATTGAAATATCAGAATCCCTAAATAAAGCGGGTGGTAAAGTAAATTTAATAATTATTCCTGAAATTGGGCACGAGGTATGTACAAAAATCTTCGAAAGTAATGAACTATATAAATGGATTGAAGACAATACAAGGTAGTGTTAGTTCACATTCTTTTTATATTGTTCATCAGTAAAAATTGTGTACTAATGATTTATTTAAGTAACTGAAATATTTAACTTAAAAGAGGGATAAAAATGAAGTATGATTGCGGATTTACCAAAGACAATGGATGGTTCAGATATAAAGCAACAGCAATAATTATTGAAAACGGAAGTGTACTATTTGCTAAAAACGATAGGGATGATTATTACTATCCAGTTGGAGGAGGGGTTCATATTGGTGAAAAGGCTGAAGAGGCTGTTGTAAGAGAGGTGTATGAAGAAACAGGTATACACTATGAAATTGATAGGTTAGCATTTATTCATGAGAATTTCTTTATTGGTAGTGGTAGTCTTGAAGGTTATGATTGCCATGAAATTGCATTTTACTTTTTAATGAAGCCAAAGGGAACACAAAAGCTTAATAGTAATAGTTATTCTGGTGGGTTCAAAGAGTATATGCATTGGCTACCGATAAATAACTTATCAAATTACAAGGCATTTCCTACTTTTTTTATTGATAAGTTGTCAAATATACAGAGTTATATAGAACATATTGTCACAGATGAAAGATGATATACAAATTACGTATTCATGGTTAAGATGCTTCGTAATTTGTATATTATGTGAACTAATTCCAAGTATTACAACTATATTACAACTTAATCATTGGCAATGCCAATCATAAATTATTGTGTTATTATAGTGATGGTTAAAATATTGATTAAAGGTTTCGCACCTCAATTATTCTGTTGAATATTTGGATGGTGGCGGTGGTTGGTGTACAAGTAATTGACTTAATAATTGTATAGATTCTGCTTTAATAGGAGCAGGTTTAGTAAGGTGTCTTGAAATCAAGGTGCCTTATTTTTATGCTACAATGTATCATTTGAAAACTAACTTTTGATACATAAGTACAATGTATGCATAAATGGACCTTGATAAGCTAATAAGGGTATAAGGAAAAATTTTGAGGAGGTTTGAAGAATGAAAGATTTACAAGATATTGAACAAATAAAAAATGAATATGATTTAGAGGATATGGATGAGGTAATAAGATATATTGTTGTAAATAATTTTACAGAATATGTGGACAAATGTAATGAGAATTGGGATGTAAGGGTTATAGTTGCACTTAAAGGTGAAAGAGATAATAGAACATTAGCAGATGTTATAAAAAGTTCTGAAAAGGGACAGGAAATTGAAATTGAGAGCATTACAAATGCTGTTTCAAATACCTCAGAGTTTATAGATACAATTAATCTGGCAATAGGAAAAGAGGTAGTTTTAAGAATAACAGATGGTGGTTTTAGTACGGAAGATATCGAAGATGTTCCAGCGATGGCATATGTTTTTGAAAGTATCACGAACTTATCAAATGTTGATAAATCCAGAGCATCAATTTATCCAAAAGGCTTTTTAGAAGTGATAAGCAGATATATGAATAAGAATATTACAGAATCAGAAGCTTGTAATTTACTGGGAATCCAGCGGGTACAATTTTATAGATTGTTAAAAAGAGCAGGAGCACACAGGCGCATAATGAGTAAGGAAGATTTATTGTAGTCAAAACTTTTGAGTTATGGATATAAAAAAATCCCGTTGTAAATAGTAGGTTAAATAGTAATCATAACTTATAGTCGAAAGTGAGGAGAAGAAGAGATGATTTATGGCTATGCAAGGGTAAGTACAAGAGGACAAGCTAAAGATGGTAATTCTCTTGAAAATCAAGAGACTATACTAAAGGAACATGGGGCAGAAGTAATATATAGTGATAGTGTTACGGGTAGGAATCTAGATAGACCTAACTTAAAAAAGCTATTATCAGAGATAAAAGAAGGTAATACGCTAATCGTGACTAAGCTTGATAGGATTGCACGGTCGCTAACTCAAGGCAGTGAGTTAGTAAATTATTTAATTGATATGGGTATTAAGGTAAATATTTTAAATATCGGAATTATGAATAATACACCTTCCAGTAGACTAACAAGAAATATATTTTTTTTCCTTCGCAGAGTTTGAACGAGATATGATAGTTGAAAGAACCCAAGAGGGAAAGATTATAGCGAAACAATCTAATGATTATAGAGAGGGAAGACCATATAAATTTAGTAAAATACAAATGGAACATGCAATGAATTTATTGGAACATCATACATACAAACAGGTAGAAGAGTTAACGGGTATATCTAAAAGCACTTTAGTAAGAGCGAAACGCAAGAGGAATATTGAATTACAATAGAACAAATGCTCTAATTTGTATTAGAGCAAAATTTATAACCTAAGATTCCCACATTTTCTGATATTGAGGCATAAGCATTATTTTGAAATAAAAGGGTTGTGATTAATTCAAAGTTTTAAGAGGTTCTCAAGAAATATTTCATTTGCTTATGATTCTAATTTTCCAAATTTAGCAGATCAGACAATATTTCTTTATAAAAAAATATGTCTGATGTTGGGAATCTTGAAATCTGGAAATAAGTATGAAAAATAACAAAATAGTATATAAGAGAATTCCTTTTAATTTGATTATTTGAAAATTGTAAATTACTTGGACACATTTTATAAAACAAATAACTAAATTTATATAATAATAGATGTAATTAAGAATTTGTCATGGAGAAGATTAGAAAATGTAGGAGATAAGGGTTACGCTATAACAGTTCAAAGAAGTGAATCATAGGAATAAAATTTATGAGACATTACTCCTTTAATGGGGACAAATGAGACTTAAGATAAGTAATAAGAAGGAGGAGATATTGATGATATATGCTTATATGTTAGAGAATACAAGTCAGTATATATATAGATAATAGTGTCCTAATAGAATTTCTAAATGAAAATGAAATCGATGAAAATAATCTATATATTGATGCAATAGATGATATTAGAAGACCTGAACTATCGAGACTCATTGATATTTTGGATAGAGGTGACACTTTAATTGTAAGAAGTATAGCAGATTTAAGCAATAACATTGAGGATGTGTCTAATGCATTGAAGGGGTTATATGCAAACAATATTGATTTAATTTCTTTAAATGAGAACTATTACACATATAAGTCCTATTATCAAGCATTCTTAGATTTTTCCAGTATGATGATTTATTGGCGAGAGCAAAAAAGACTAAGGGGTATTCA
>CAYMGW010000135.1:0-6460 GCA_964390085.1 uncultured Tissierella sp. | reverse complement strand
AGAAACTCCTAGGATTTCTCTTCCTATCCTTATATTTAGGGAGGAAATATTCTTTATAGTTTCAACCCCATTGGAACCATATACTACTTTGCCACCAATTCCTACTCTATGGCCTCCTTTTATAGTTATATATCCATTCCTAATTTCCTCCGTATAAGCATATACAGAGTAATTGCTTACTAGCTGAAATGTTTTATTAATATGCTCTTCCGTAATAATCACTGCTTTTGATGGCTCGCAACTGATACTCCCATTTTCAGATATAAAATAATCCTTGCCTCCACAGGAAAAGGTTAAAGGCTTACTAATTCTTAGCCTTATTTCTTCTGCCTTTTCTTTATAATTAGAAGGAATTCGAGTTAGGATTAGATTTAGTTCTTCACAAAGATTTTCTAATACAGAATCATATATCTTAGAGTTTTTTAACACAACCTGTCCCTCCCTTATATCAATTCTATGAAACTACATTCTATATATTCCAAAAAAATAAAAAGGCCTAAGCCTTAAAAGATAAAAAAAGTTCTAAAGCTATTCAGCTTTAGAACTTTTTTAAAAATAAATTATTCTTCCTCTTCGTCACTACAATGACAGCAACAATCTTCATCATCACAATAATCGTCAAAATCATCAAAATCGAAATCGTCATCATAGTAATCATAATCTTCATCATCTGTTCCATAAATTTCATCTTCTACATCTGCTAGATCTTCATCGATGAAGTTTACATATTCCTCTAATTCCTCTTGATTTTCAATAGTTTCATCTAATACATCAGCAAATTCTTCTAATACATCCACTATTTGAAGTAATAATTTTCCTTCTTTTGAACTTTCATCAACGCCTAAGCCATCAGCTAATCCTCTTAAATAAGATACTTTTTGTGCTAAATATTCCATTCTTAACCCTCCTAATTTATATTTTAAAAATATTATTACCTAGATTCTAGATAAATACTCACCAGTTCTTGTATCTATCTTTATTTTATCACCTATATTCACGAATAAAGGGACAGTTATAACTGCACCTGTCTCTACAGTAGCTGGCTTATTAGCACCTGAAGCAGTATCACCCTTTACACCTGGTTCAGTTTCAGTAACTTCTAGCTCAACAAAGTTTGGTGCATTTACTTCAAAAGCTTTTCCACGAAAGAACCTAATAGTAGCATTATCATTTTCTTTCAAGTACATCATAGCTTCCTCGACAGCATCTTTCTCTAATGGAAGTTGCTCATAGGTTTCAGTATCCATAAAGTAATATAATTCACCATCATTATATAAGTACTGCATTTCCTTAGTTTCAATCGGAGCCTTTGGAAATCTTTCTGTTGGGTTGAAAGTAACCTCTTTAGTCCCTCCAGACATTACAGATTTTATTTTTGCTCTAACAAAAGCTGCTCCCTTTCCAGGCTTAACATGTTGAAAATCTATTACCTGATATACGTCTCCGTCCATTTCAAATGTTATACCTTTTCTAAATTCACTTGCTGATATCATATCTTTACCCTCCTATATTCTTCTACTTATTTAATAATTTTAGGGCGTCCATAGCTGCTAAATAGCTAATAGACCCTAAACCTGATATTTGTCCTGTACAAACAGGAGCTATAACAGACTTTGATCTAAAATCTTCTCTTCCATAAATATTAGATAAATGAACTTCTATTACAGGTATTTCTAGCATTTCTATGGCATCTCTAATAGCTATGCTATAATGAGTAAATCCAGCTGGATTAATTATTAATCCTTTATAGTCCTTATTAAAAACATCCTGAATTCTGTCCACAATCTTGCCTTCGTAATTAGATTGAAAGATTTCAACTTCCATATTTAACTCTATAGCTTTAACTTCAATTAGTCTATTAATTTGTTCTAGAGACTCTCCACCATATATAGAATTATCTCTCTTTTCTAAAAGGTTTAGGTTTGGACCATGGATAATAAGTATTTTCATAATCAAATATCCTCCACTTTCCATCTTATTATATCAGTCTCTATTATTTACCTCAAGAGTTAATTTTAACACATCTTCTCAAAATTTCATAGACTATTTCGTCAATCGACTTATGATTTACAAAAATAATAAAATCAGAAGAAAAAAAATATAGATTTTTTCTACTATTATACATTTTTTTTACCTTTTCGTATATGTTTTCTTCCTTATTTAGCAATGGTCTAATCCTATTAGAATTTTTAATATTATTTACTATATTCTCTATTGAGGATTCTAATAATATTATTATTCCATTTTCTTTAAGCTTAATTATATTACTATTATTTAATACTATGCCTCCACCTGTAGATATTATTAGGTTTTCATCCCGATATAATTCATCAATAATCTGAGACTCTAATTTTCTAAAATACTCTTCTCCGTATAATGAAAAAATCTCGTCTATAGTTATTCCCATTTTGAGTTCAATAAGATTATCAGTATCTATAAACTTTCTATTTAAAGCTTTGGATAAAGCCTTACCAATAGTTGTTTTGCCTACACCACTCATACCAATTAATACAATATTTCTCAAATTAATCACCTATAAACCATGTCTAGGATTTTTAGAAACGATTTCTATTGCCTTTGTTACAGCAGTTACTACATCTGTATTAAATTGAGGGTTCATGTTATTAGCTTTAGCATATAAATAACCCTTTTCCGTTACAACATATTTAGGGCTTAAACTATTAAGTGCAATAGCTGCGATATCTAATATACATTTTTCACATTGACATTTGATACCAATTTCCTTCTGTATGCTAGCAATAGCATTTAAGACCTCATCCTCCATTAAATTATATAATTCCATAATAATCCCCCTTATATTAGTCACTTTTTATCAAATCTATTTTAGGTTCAATAAACCCAGGTAAATAAGTTCCATATTTATAAATAGAATGTCTACTATATATTATATCGGCCTTTTCTACAAAATCATTATTAAGTATGTTATCAACAATCATTATTCCCTTAATATTAGGTCTTATATTATCATGAATTTTTAGTTCTCCATCCTTTACTATTATTATACCATTAAATTCTAATTCCTTTGATATTGTTATACTTCCTTCAATATATATAACACCAGAAAGCTTTATGGCTTCATTTGATTTGTCAGAATTTCCTATAAAAAGATTTATAGACTCTTCGCCAAATTTTCTTGCAATTAAAAGCACCTCTTTATTATTAAATCTTTCTATATATGGTTCAACCATAGTTTCTCTAAAAGAAAGGAGCTCAAAGGTACTCTCATCATTTCTATCTAGAATTATATTATTAAAATTGACAAATTCCCTACCATAAATATTTTCTGGTTTATTACAATTATCTATATTAATATCTTTTGATATTTTTAATAGTAATTCCTTTAAGTCCTCTTTGTACTCAGCCTCTATATTATTAACATCAAGAATAGGATTTCCCATTTCAAATAGTTCATTAAATACAGTTATGTGAGAAGTTACTTTAGTTTTCAATCCATTAAAATCACTTTTTGCAATAAGTATCAACTGCTTTCGAGCATCTTTATCTACTAAATTCACTTTTATATTAGATATATCATCTCCAGCTTCTAAATCTTCCTTGTTTATTATAACATCTTTAGGCTGCTTTGAAAAAGGAAAAGCCCTAAAATACTCAGTTAAAGCTGGATATAATTGATTAGAATAATACTTGTCTTCATATAATGCCATATGTATTTTCCCTTCAGCTAAATAGTAAGACTGAATATTATTAGAAGTTGAATTTAATATTAGATGTTCCAATTTTGTCGTATATTCAAGATACAATATCATAATAATCAGTACAGACATAACAATTAAACAAATAATAGAAATAAATCCTCCCCTGGTTTTCATAAGACCTCCAAACACTTAATAATCTATTGGACATCTGATATAAATATCCGATTTTAATTCTAATTTCTCTCTATTATGTTTGAATTTAAAATCAAGATAAATCATAGAATTTTCAGTATCAAATTTAGAATCTCTGATATTATCAACAAACTCGCAAAGTTCATTGTTTCCATCAAAATGCGTATATAAAGGATATTTATCATCTAATCTGCTACATGCCAACCTTACAAGTTTGTTATTCTTTGTATGATATGTAATATATTGATATATTTTTCAATTATTCTCCTCATCAACAATCATAATAACAAAACCAATATTAGTAGGATATTTTGTTTTTAAACTTTTAATCTTATCAGAAGAAATAATCTTATCTGCAGTTTTAATCTCATTTTTAATATATTCAATTGCATATCTTCCATTTAGCATTAGCTGATCCTTTTCTTCTCCTATGGTACAAGCATCTATAGAAAAATCTAAAATACTAAAAATAGGAACAATTATTAATGAGCAAATGGCTAAAGATAAAATTACTTCTATTAAAGTAAATCCCCTATTTCTGTGGTAAGTATGCCTTATACTCCACATGGCCAATACTACTCCCTTCTATATTATGGTATACCAAAACAGAAATCATCCATAAAGAATCAGATTTTTGATTTTTAGTTATCTTTAAAGAATATATTTCCTCATTTTCTTTATTGGGTAGAGCTATTTCAATGGAGCTATGAGTTCTGAATAATTCTATTATTTCAGATACATCTCTATCAAATATTGATATATTTGAAGTATTATCTTCATTAAAACCCTTAATTCTTTCAATAGCCATTTCCCCTATATAAATCATCTCCATTTTTGTTTTATGATTTCTCAACTTAATAAAAGATGAATTAATAATGGGCAAAACAGTCACAGAAATCAATCCCAATAGAAATAGGCCCAACATAGTTTCCACTAAAGTGAATCCTTTTTTATTCATAATAATTACCTCGCTTCATTTACCATCTATATAAAGATTAACCTTTCCGGTGGCTGGTGTTATAGTTATTTCTATTTTTTGCTTTTTTCTGTTAGTAAGTAAAATAGTTCCTCCCATATTGGGAGTACCATTTGCATAGAAGCTTATAGAACCATTAAAATTATTTCCTTTAATAACTACACCCTTAGAAAATTTAATGCTTTTTATTACAATAAGACTTGTACCATCATCCTTTATAATTTTATATCCATTTTTCCCAACATCTATAGATAATATATAAACACAGTTTTCTACCACTGCACCATTTCTAGCAAAGATAATATCTCTCTTAAACTCCATTAGCTCTTTTTTCTCGCGGGTATTAAATATAATTTTTACACTAGGTAATCCTATAGATAAAACAACAGCAAATAAGGCTATTACCACTAGTAGTTCTACTAGGGTGTAGCCATATTTGCTATTATAATTTTTATAATCAATATTGCCATTCATTTAACTGGTGAAGCATGAATGTAAATTCTGCTCTAGTTATTTTATTATTCATACTATCTTTGCTACTGGAGCGTACCTTTTTCTCATAAAGCATTTTATTAGCAAAATAATCCCATTTAAAATTCTTGTCACCTAAAACCCTAGACATTATAATCTCAACTTCTTTATAGGTAATTGGATTATGAGGTCTAAAAGTATTGTCAGAATATCCATTAACTATTTTATAATAAGTCGCATAGGATATTGCTTTTTCTGCATAACCAAATTCCTTATAATCTTTAAAAAGAGTCACATTTGTAGAATCATAAGGAGGATACCAATCATATAACCTACTTAACATAGTTACAAACTCACCCCTTGAAATCTCCCTATCTGGCTTAAAGGATTTATCAGGATAACCATATATAATCTCTCTTTTAACATAGGTATTTATTTCATCCTTAGCCCAATGCCCTCTAGATTCATGGAAAATCGGTAATTCATTGTCAACCCTTACAGCATAAATATTTCCCATTAAATTTATATTGTTTAAATTTATATCAGCAACTAAATAGTCTCCTTCTTGTTTAGATGGAATATAAACCCATTTATTATAGTGATATTTATATATGCCGTATTTTACATCCTTTCCATAAGATTTAAACTTGACAGTTATCTTTTTATTTTTATCAAAGGTCCCCACTAAATTCATAACTTTTAAACCATAAACACCTGATGCTTGCGTATGTCTTGTGGAATTAGGATTTACATAGGATGTAGGAATACTATCTACAGTAACTATTACATCATTATAATATGTTCCTGCCTCTATATCTACCAAGAACTTATCATCTTCAGGTATTCCAATATCCTTCTTTCCATCAATTGAAATCTTTTCTGTATAAGTCTTAACTTTATTACTATCTTGCTGAAGTTTTTTATAGATTTCATTATAGGACTTCATAAATTCATCCCAATATCCAATTATAAAAGCCTCTCTATAATTCTCAGATTGAAATTGAAGACCATATTCATTGATAATAATCTCATCATTAACCTTGTGATCTGTCCAAGAATTTGCTTTTCCTAAGGTAATATCTATTATAGCTGCATATTCACCTTTCATTTTACCTATAGACCTACCACCTTCTTCACCGTTTAA
>CAYMGW010000134.1:4450-6488 GCA_964390085.1 uncultured Tissierella sp. | reverse complement strand
TTCAGCCAGATGGTGATAATATTGGTTCTATGCTTGCATTAGGTATGGCAATTAAGAAGATAAAAGAAAAGGTTTTTATTCTTAAAAGTGATGATGTTCCTTCTGATTTTTTATTTCTTCCAAATGTAGATATAATTCATAGTCATACTAATAATGATGAAATTGATCTTTTTATTACTCTAGATACTAGTGATGAAAATAGATTAGGACAAAATAAAGAGCTACTAGCTCAAGCAAAAACTATAATTAACATTGATCATCATATTAGCAATACTAATTTTGGAGATATAAATATTGTAGATGGTGATGCAGCTGCTACAGGTGAATTAGTATATAAACTAATAAATAAAATGAAGATTCCTATTGATAAAGATATTGCTTCTTGTATTTATACTGCAATAAGCTCTGATACAGGTAGTTTTATGTATGATAATGCAAATGCTGAAACTCATGAAATTGCAGCGGAATTAATAAAAGTAGGAATTGATAAGAGTAATATAAATATAAACTTATATCAAAATAGAAGCATAGAGAGAACTAAATTATTTATAAAAGCTTTAGGAACTCTAAATCTACATTTTGATGATAAAGTAGCTATAATAAAAGTAACTCAGAGTATAGTTGAAGAATCCCATGCTAAAATGGAAGATACTGAAGGTATAGTTTCATTTATTAGGGAAATTGCGCCTGTAGAGGTGGCAATTATACTAAAAGAATTTAATGAAAAAGAAATCAAAGTTAGTATGAGAAGTAAAAGATTTGTTGATGTATCTAAAGTCTGTGCAAACTTCGGTGGTGGTGGACATATTAGAGCTGCAGGCTGTACTATTAATTCTCTTATAGATATTGCTGAAGAATTAATCTTAAATGAACTAAAGAAAGTGTTTTAGGTGGTTATATGAATGGTGTAATAAACTTTTTTAAGCCAAAAGGAATGACTTCACATGATGCCGTAGGCTTATTAAGAAAAACATTGAAAACAAAAAAAATTGGACACACAGGAACTCTAGATCCAAATGCATCAGGAGTATTACCCCTATGTATAGGTAAAGGTACTAGAATTGCAGAATACCTTTTAGATAGTAATAAAGAATATATTGGAGAATTAACACTGGGATATAGAACTGATACTCAAGATATAGATGGTAAGATAATATCTTCTTCTGATAAGATTGTTGGAGAAGAAGATATTATAACTGCCATGTCACGATATACAGGAGATATATCTCAATTGCCACCTATGTATTCTGCCTTAAAACATAAAGGTAAGAAGCTTTATGAGTTAGCACGAGAAGGCAAGACTGTAGAGCGTAACCCAAGGAATATTACAGTTTATGAGCAAAAAATATTGAATATAGAAGATTGTAGAAAAGTTATTTTTTATACAAAATGTTCTAGAGGAACTTATATAAGAACATTATGTGATGATATTGGTATAGATTTGGGTACCTATGGTTATATGTCATATTTATTAAGAGTAGGTGTAGGAAGTTTTAAAATAGAGGATTCGTATAGTATAGAATATATCAAGACATTAAATTCAGAAGAAATTTCAAAAATTATTATTCCTATGGATAAAGCTTTAGGTCATTTAGAACAGTTCATTGTTCCAGAGGAGCTGTATCATAAATTAATAAATGGTGTTGTATTACAAATTAATCTTATGGATGAAAGCAAAGCTAATAAATTACTTAGAGTTTATTGCAAGGATATGTTCATTGGAATAGGAAAAATTAGTAGTAGTGATTCCAAATTTTACTTGAAAATGGAAAAAGTTTTAATAATATAAGGTGGTATATATGGAAATTATCGATTTATTAAACTATAATGAAATAAGATTTAATACAGCTATTGCTTTAGGAAACTTTGATGGAATTCATATAGGACATCAGCAATTAATTGAAACAATGGTATCTAAATCTAAGGAGTTAGGTATTAAGTCATCACTTTTATTATTTAAAAGCCATACAAAAGCTATAATAGATAATAATAAACCTAATATGATAACTAATAATCAACAGAAATTCAAAATTGCCGA
>CAYMGW010000134.1:0-4440 GCA_964390085.1 uncultured Tissierella sp. | reverse complement strand
GCTGAAAATCTAGGCGTTGATATTATATATTTATTGGATTTTGATGACAAGATAATGAAATTATCAGGAGAAGAGTTTGTTAAGAATATTATTATGGACAAGATGAATGGAAAATTACTTGTAGTTGGCTTTGATTATAGATTTGGATATAAGGCTTCTGGTGATGCTAAGTATTTAATGGAACTTGGCAAAAAATATGGTATTGATGTAATTGTAGTAGATCCTATATATAATGCTAATGAGGTCATAAGTAGTTCTATTATAAGAGAGTTAATAGCTAATGGGAATATTATTGATGCTTCAAATATGTTAGGTAGACCATACTCTATCTTAGGAAAAGTTATACCAGGTAAAAACAGAGGAAATAAATTAGGATTTCCAACAGCTAATATAGAACCTATTGATAACTATGTAATACCTAAAAATGGAGTATATATGACTAATACTATTATAGATAATAAAAAATATTTATCTGCTACAAATATTGGATATAATCCTACCTTTGATGAAGATATATTGAAGATAGAAACTTTTATATTAGACTTTGAAGGAAATATATACGGAAAGACATTAGAGATTGAGTTTATAGATTTTTTAAGAGATGATATTAAATTTCAAAGCAAAGAAGCCTTAATAGAGCAAATGAAAAGAGATATTGAGATGATTAAATTAAGACATTAATATTTACATTTATTATTTATTATGATACTATTATACATGTAAAAGTACCTTTAGCTATGTTTAACGTAACCTCGACGTTTTACACAGCTATTGGAGTAATTTAAAATTTGGAGGTGTATTATTTATGTTAACAAAAGAAGTAAAGGAACAAATCATTAACGATTATAAATTGCACGAAGGTGATACAGGTTCACCAGAGGTACAAATTGCAATTTTAACACACAGAATTAATTCTGTAAATGAGCATTTAAAAGCTCATAAAAAAGACCACCACTCAAGAAGAGGATTACTTAAAATGGTAGGTCAAAGAAGAGGCCTTTTAAAATATCTTCAAGACAATGATATTGCAAGATATCGTTCTTTAGTTGAAAGATTAGGCATCAGAGGTTAATAAGAGCGGGGTAATCCCGCTCTATTGATTTATATTAGATATTTTTTATTAATTAAGGTTATAATAAATATATTAAAGATTAAGGAGGTATTACATGGAGAAAAATTTCCAGTATAAATTAGCTGGTAGAGATCTTACTGTAACTATAGGTAAGGTAGCAGAACAGGCTAGTGGTGCTTGTCTGATACAATATGGAGATACAGTAGTTTTAGCAACTGCAACAGCTTCTAAAGAACCAAGAGAAGGTATAGATTTTTTTCCACTTAGTGTAGATTACGAAGAAAAATTATATTCAGTAGGTAAAATACCAGGTGGATTTATTAAAAGAGAAGGTAGACCAAGTGAAAAGGCAATTTTAACTTCAAGGCTTATAGATAGGCCTCTTAGACCATTATTTCCAGATGGATATAGAAATGATGTACAAGTCATAACCACAGTTCTATCCGTTGATCAGGATCATTCACCAGAAATAGTCGCTATGATTGGATCTTCCATAGCATTGTCTATATCAGATATTCCTTTTAACGGGCCTACTGGCTCTGTGCTAATGGGCTTAATAGATGGAAAATTCATTATAAACCCAACTAGCGCTGAAAGGGATAAATCAGAAATCCATCTTGTAGTAGCAGGTACAAAAGATGCTATAATGATGGTAGAAGCAGGTGCTAATGAAGTTACAGAAGAAGTAATGCTAGAAGGTATTTTAACAGCACATGCTGAGATTGCAAAATTATGTGATTTTATTGAAAGTATTGCAAAAGAAGTAGGAAAACCTAAAAAAGAATACGATTTGTTTAAGGCTAATGAAGAAATTAGAGAAAAAATTATTGAGTTTAGTAGAGAAAAATTAATTAGCGCTATAAATACTTTTGAGAAACAAGAAAGACTAGATAATATTGATAAAGTGAATAAAGAAATTAAAGAAGTATTTTTAGAAGAATATCCAGAGTCAGAACAAGATATTAACCAGGTAATAGAGGATATGCTAAAAGAAGAGGTTAGACGACTAATTCTTGAAGAAGGTATAAGACCTGATAATAGAAAAGTAGATGAGATACGTCCTATTACTACTGATGTAGGTTTATTGCCAAGAACTCATGGCTCAGGCTTATTTACTAGAGGGCAAACTCAAGTTCTTACTATTGCTACTTTAGGTGCCATAAGTGATGCGCAAGTTATTGATGGATTAGGAGAGGAAGAATCCAAAAGATATATGCACCACTATAATTTTCCACCATATTCAGTTGGCGATACTAGACCTTTAAGAGGACCAGGAAGAAGAGAGATAGGCCATGGAGCTTTAGCAGAGAGAGCTCTTGAACCTGTTATACCATCTGAAGATATTTTCCCATATACTATTAGACTTGTATCTGAAGTACTCAGTTCAAACGGTTCATCATCACAAGCTAGTGTTTGTGGAAGTACTTTAGCTTTACTTGATGCTGGTGTACCTATAAAATTGCCAGTAGCTGGGATAGCAATGGGATTAATAAAAGAAGATAATAAAGTAGCTATTCTTTCTGATATACAAGGTATGGAAGATCATTTAGGAGATATGGACTTTAAAGTTGCAGGAACAAAAGATGGAATTACTGCTATACAGATGGATATAAAAATTGCTGGAATAGATAAACCAATTTTAGAAGAAGCTCTAGAAAGAGCAAGAAAAGGAAGACTTTTTATTTTAGGCAAAATGGCAGAATCTATTTCAACTCCAAGAGAGAATTTATCACCTTACGCTCCAAAGATGTATACAATGCAAGTAAATCCAGATAAAATAAGAGATATAATCGGACCTGGCGGTAAAATGATTAATAAAATAATCGATGAAACAGGTGTAAAGATTGATATTGACGATGATGGAAAAGTTTTCATTGCTTCAACAACCCAAGAAGACGGGGAAAAGGCTATTGATATGATAAATAAAATAGTTAAAGAAGTTGAAGTTGGTGATATCTATCTAGGTAAAGTAACTCGTATAACTAGTTTCGGTGCTTTTATAGATGTTTTAAACGGTAAAGAAGGTTTACTTCATATATCTAACATAGCTAGAGAAAGAGTAAACAAAGTAGAAGACGTATTAGCTGTAGGAGATGAAGTACTAGTTAAAGTTATGGAAATTGATAATATACTAATGCATGAACCAAAATAAGGTTCATGTTTTTGTTTTTAGGATATTTTTATTATCCCTTGAATATATATAGATATAAAAGACATTGGAGGGATATAGATGAGATTGATTATCATAAGTAAAAAGACTTTATTTACTATTTTAATTGTGTTAATATTAGCTATAATAACCTTAGCTATTTCAGTTGTTTATAATAAAGCTGAAGAAACCTTTAATTCTGACGTATATTATCAAGGTAATATTGATGATAAAATAATAGCATTTGCTTGTAATGTGGATTGGGGAAACGAATATATTCCAAATATGTTGGAGATTTTTGAAAACAATAATATTAAAATCACATATTTTGTAACAGGTAAATGGGCTGAAAAGAACAAAGATATGTTAAAGACAATATATAAATATAAACATGAGATTGGAAATCATGGGTATAGCCATATGGATTATGATAAATTATCTTATGCTCAAAATAAGGAAGAAATATTAAAAGCTCATAATGTGATCAAAGAAGTTTTAAATATTGATTCAAAATATTTTGCTCCCCCATCAGGTGCTTACAATGATAATACCATAAAAGCAGCAAAAGATTTAGGATATGAACTTATAATGTGGAGTATAGATACAATAGACTGGAAAAAAGATAGTACAAAAGATATAATTATTAAAAGGGTTACTTCTAAGATACATAACTCTGCAATTGTTTTAATGCATCCAACTGAAGAAACAGTTAAAGCATTACCAGAAATAATAAAATACCTATATGAAAATGGCTATAAAATTGGTACAATAAGTGATGTGATAAATAATGAATAGTAATATTGGAGGAGAATATGTATTTAATAGATAAATTGGATAATGGTATAAGAGTTGTCATGGAGAAAATTCCCTATGTCAACTCTGTTTCTATTGGAATCATAATTGATAACGGGTCTATAAGAGAGGACAAGCATAATAATGGGGTGTCTCATTTTATAGAGCATATGTTATTCAAGGGTACAAAGAAAAGAACAGCTAAGGATATTGCGGAAGCAATAGATAACATAGGTGGTCAATTAAATGCCTTTACTGGTAAGGAAAGTACTTGTTATTATGCTAAAGTCTTATATAATCATATAGATATTGCCATAGATGTCTTAGCAGATATGTTGACTAACTCTATATTTTTAGAATCTGATATAGAAAAGGAAAAATCAGTTATAATAGAAGAAATAAATATGTACCTAGATTCGCCTGAAGA
>CAYMGW010000133.1:0-6551 GCA_964390085.1 uncultured Tissierella sp. | reverse complement strand
GGTTGGCTGCAACCGTAGCAACAAGAGAAAAAGGTGACCATAAATTAATTTGTAATGGGAAGAAAAGGCATACTTGTAATGGGATATCAACTTCTATTCTACTTAAAGAAGTAGAAGACCATGTTGAAGAACAATTGTTACAGCATCTACAAGATAAAATAACAAATTCTCTAACAGGAATATCAGAAAATGAAAATACTAATAGTAAAGAGCTGAATAAATTAAATATTGAATTGATAAAGGTTAATGAGGAAATAGAAAATTTGGTTGAGGCAGTAGCTACAGCAGGGGTATCAGTGGCAAAGCATTATAATTCTAAGATTGAAAAATTAGATAAAGTTAGAGAGAGGATAACAAAGGAAATCTTGGCATTAAAAGTGGATAATAAAGAAAGTTTATCTACTTCACAGATTCAAGAGTGTATTGATGATTGGTTTAACTTTGATTTTGACAGGAAAAAAGAAATAGCTCAACTGTTCATCAAGGTAGTAACTATTACTGATGATGAGATACAGATTATATTTAATTGATATTTGATTTAAATGGAATAAATTAGTATTATGGATATAAGGTATTTTGCCAACATGTAAATTTGGTAGAATATCTTATATTCTATTCATATGTTATGATTGGTTGTCAAATGAAGAAAAGGCACATTGTACATTCAGAAATACATTATAAAATTGAGAATCTATTTGATAGTATTAGTAGCTATTATTAAGGAAAGATGGAGGGATGTTTAAATTATGAGTAGAAAGTTATTTATAGATAGCAATATAAAAGAGCAGTCCGCTTATTTTGGATGGCAGGATAAAGGAACAGCACTTTATGGATTAAAAGAAGGGTATAAAAACGTTGCGGATGATATTGTTGAAATTGCATTAGAAAAAGGTACTTATGGTGATATAAAGACTTTAGATACATACATTTTTCCAGTACTTTTTTCTTACAGGCATTGCATCGAAATTTCGTTAAAACATATTTATATGCGTTGTTTCGGAAAACTTCAAGAAGGTGGACATGACTTGTTAGTACTATGGGATAAAATTAAATGTGATGTTATAGATGGATTTATTAACTCAAAAGATAGTATTTCAATGGTTAAAGGATATAAAAATAATTTCATAGAATTTAAACTGGATGATATAAATTTTATAGAAATACGTAATTTAATTAAAGAACTACAAGGTGTAGATAACAAGGCTGATGTATGGAGATATTTAATGTCTAAAGACGCAGAACTATATTTTACTGAGTGGCAATTTGTAGATTATATTGTTATAAAAGATACAATTAATTACTTGTATGAGGTATTAGACTATTTATATTTTATTGTTGATGAATATTTATCCTCTTAATTGTATTAGTAATATTTTTATTATCAAAATATTAGTTTGTTTAAACACATAGGTTGAACTTAGTAATTGAAGAAAGCCCTACAATATAAATGAATAAGGTGATAATATGTTAAGTACTAAGCCAAATGTATCTTCAAATGAGTTAATAGAAATTATATATATAAGCCAAATAAAAATGAATGAAATAAAGTCAAAGTTGGATGATGGAGATTTAGTTAATCAAGGCTTATTTCTTATGGCAACTACTTATTTTGAAGCTACATTGCGAGACGTTATGCATAAGATATTGATAACAAATCCAAGAAAGCTTAAAAAAGAAAAATTTACAATTAATAAAGAGGTATTATGTAATAGTAGTGATGATATTATAATTAATGATATTATTGAAAATGAACTTTTCAATTTATTTAAGGGAAATGTAAAAGAACAGTTATTATATATTATTGAAATAGTTTCAAATATTAAATGTGGAAACATTAAAAATAAATCACAAAATGAAAATATTATGACCGTTATCACAAAATGCAGTGATATTTCTATCTATAGAAATTCTTTGATACATAATGCAGGAGTAGCATCAAAAGATTTTCTCGAGAGAGTTGAGATATATAGATGTTATGATATAGGTAAAAAGATAAATTTTAAGAAAGAACTGATAATTAAATTTATAAACGACTATTTAGACTTTTTTAATATACTAAAAGAAAAAATTCTTAGGAATATTGAGTTTAAACAAAAGACTAAAATTGAAGAATTAAGGGATTTATGGTATCAATGTTTTGATAGTCCTATCTTAATATTTGATAAATATTGGGTTATTGATGAAGAAAGAGACTTAATAGTTGATGTTAAATATCCGAATTATGAAGAAAGTATAAGCAGTTCTGAAAAAGTATACTTATCTATCTGGAGACATCAGTTTTATGATGCAATACCAACTGAGGAGTTTTTATTATGTAGTATTAATGAAGATATTATTTATAAAATTTATAAAGGACTGGAAAAAGCAAAGTTTTATTATATGTATCAACAAGCACATAAGTAACATGTTTACCCAATTATTTTTGTTACATTATATGATGGAAATGGTAGGACAGGAAGACTTCTTTTAAATCTAGAGCTGATGAAGGAAGGATATCTACCTATCAATATTAAGTTTAAAGATAGAAGAAAATATTACGATTGTTTTTCTGATTACCATCTTAAGAATAATGATCCTAGTATGTTAATTGATATGGTTACAGGATATGTTGAAGAAGAGTTGAAAAAGTATATTTCAGTTTTAGAAGTAGCAAATAGCTTTAATAGTGATTGGGATGTAGAACGATAAAATTTTTTTCCAAGAGTAGATAGAAAATAAACTATCTACTCTTTTGTATATAGTTGTGTAAACATTCTTTCTGATTCTACTTTAGTATTAAAGGCTGAACGTATTAAGCTATAGTGTGCCAGCACCTATTATTAATTCCCTTCATATTATAATTTGAAGGGAGGAATAAATCATGTGTTATGAAAATAAAACCAAGGCATATGCAAGAATAAAAGGTGGCAATTTATATCCTAATTTATATGGTGTAATATTTTTTGATGATGTGGAAGGTGGTACAGAGGTAAGTGTAGAAGCATGGGGATTGCCTTTATATAAACCAGCGGAAGGAAATAATCAGCCAATAGGACCTTTGGGATTCCATATACATGAGAAGGGAATATGCGAAATCACTAATCCAGATAATCCATTTGAATCTGCAGGAGGACATTATAATCCTACTAACCAACCCCATGGTAGTGTATCTTCATTGGAGAGATTGGTGGATGGAAATATTATAGTGACGAATCATATGGTGAATGATAGAGATGACAAGTAGAGAATATAGACACTATGAAAAATGGATACAGGATTTATTTGTAAGATAGGTAATTAAATTTACTTATCTTTTTTATTTTATTAATAATTACTGGCAAAAGAAGGATTTTGGAAACTTATGTAGAATAGTATATATGGTAAAAAGTAATAAATGTAGGGGCGATGATTAGAGGGTAGACCTTACATAATTAAATTTTCCCCAATTTTAATCCCGGAAAAGAGTTAATAGTAAGAGATTTCAGAACAAGAGGTTGGGAATACAGGAGTTATAAGATATTCTAATATCAGTAATATTTAAGTAGGGAAATTTACACTATTGATGTTAAGAGTACTTATTACTATAACCTTAGAAGTATATTTTAAGACATGTGAATTTTCTGGGTTCAAATTATAAGTAGAGATAAGTTACGGATTAATCAACTAGTAGGTAATAAATTTTTGAAAATAATATAATGAAGAGGATATGTGAAATTATGAGTGAGCAATTTAATAATCAAATAGTAGATGAATTTTTAGATACTTATTTTAGTATTGTTAATTCTGAGGTTGAAAATATTTTTGAAAGATACTATGAGAAAAGGGCAACTTATGATGAAATAGGCACTTACTACGGGACATCAAGACAAGCAGTACAACAGAAAGTTGATCGCAATATAAAGAATATGAGAAACATGTTAGCAGGAAAGAGCTATAAACAAAAATATGCTAGTGAAGAAGTAATCAGATTAAAAGCAGATATAGATAATTTATTTAATGATGATTTTTTCTTTACTAGATCAGATTTAAAAGATAAATGTAATATTGACTTTAGCTTAAATTCATATAATATTAAGATTTTCTTGGATATTATTGATGTTTACCTATATTCTATAGATGAAAATTATATATTTTCTTATAAAAGACATACTGCAAATTATTTAGATAAACTTTACAAGACTATTATAGGAATCTTAAATGAAAATGTATTAGGTATTGATGAATTCTCGTTAATTACAAACGCTAAGAAGAGATTAAATAATAGTAAAATTAACAATGAAGAAATAATAAGTTTATGTGCATCCATAGACACTATAGAAGTAGAAAACGATAAGTATAGACTGACACTAAATAAACTTACTTCATATGATAAAAAAGCAATGAGAATATTAGAACAGAACAATAAGCCTATGGATGGCAGAGAGATCGCTTCTATTATATTCAATCAATCGGGCGATGTATACACTGATGAGAAAGTAAAAGCAGTTATAAATGCAATGACTAATAACAAGTATATAGATTGTATAGGGAAAACTGGATCATGGGCTCTTAATATATGGGAATATGAGTCAAGTTTTCATGTGGAAATTATAAAAAAGGTTTTTCAAAAAGAGAATGGACCATTATCAGCAAGAGAAATATATGCTAAAGTTTGTATTGAGAGACCTGATTTAACCTTGAGCAAAATACAGGCATACTTGTATTCAAACAATGAGATTTTTTTGCAGATAAACCAAGACATGTTTATTATTAGCACATGGAAGAAAAAGTTCATCAAAGAAATTAATAAATATAATAGCATGAAGAATATTAATAAGAATTTTGATATAATAGTTTTAGACATTCTTGAAAAATCTAAGAAGCAAGATCTAAGCGATATGGTAAATAGGTTACATGAATTAGGGGTTACTTTAAGTGAATCTAGAATACGTGTAAAACTTGGTGAATTAGGATTTGTGTCAATAATAAAAGAAGGCAATAAATATTATTATTGCCTTAATGATAAAAAGGAAGATCCAAGAAAGAAATTTCTTGATCAAGTTATGGGAATTTTTAGAGAGGCTAAAAACGGTATAGAGAATAGAGGGGCAGACGTAACATTAAAAGATGGCGATGAGCCTAAAGGTGAAACAGCAATACAAATTGCATTATATGAGATGATGAGAGGTTATTTTTATAAAGAAGATATTGATGTAACTAGGGAAGCATGGACAGGAAGAGGACCTGTAGATTTTAAATTTTCTAGGGGGTTTAATTTAAAGGTGTTTTTAGAGGTAAAACTCGCTAAAAATCAAAATTTATTTGACGGTCTTGAGGCTCAGTTAACACAGTATATGGGATCAGAAGTTGTGAAATATGGAATATTTATTGTTGTATTATTTGAGGATGATGATTTAAACAAAATAAAAGAAATAAAATATAAAATTAAAGGTATTGAAGCTAAATATAAAATGATAATAACATTTGAGTATATTGATGCGAGGGGTGGTAAACCTTCTCCATCAAAGTTAAAAAAAGGTGATGAAGATATATCTGCTGATTTGATTATTTAGAAAGTAATAGAGCATTAGAATTTAATAGATTCAGTATAGATTTATTATTGTATTATACAGTTTAACTCTATTACATTTTTTTAATAATCTATATAAGAATTATTATATTATAAATATTTAATTGAGCCAATTTTAAAGGCTCATTTTTTTATATTCAACTAAAACAGTTAAGGAGGAATTTATAATGTCAAAAATAACTGCAATAGTAAACCAAAAGGGCGGAGTTGGAAAAACAACTACTTCCCTTAATTTATCTTATGCATTATCTGAAGAAGGAAAAAAGGTATTACTAATAGACTTTGACCCACAGGCAAGTTTAACTGTAGCATTAGGTTACAATGGAGATAATACAATCAATATACAAACTTTGATGGCAGCAGAAATAGAAGAGAATGAAGCAGAAGGAGATTATATTATAAATATCAAAGACAATTTAGACCTCATTCCAGGCACTTTAGATTTAGCAGGAATAGAAGTATCTTTAGTAAATGTAATGAGTAGAGAAATGATATTAAAACAAGTGATAGAAAAATTAGAAATTAATTATGACTATATTATAATAGACTGTTCTCCTAGTCTCGGTATGCTGACAATCAATGCATTAACAGCTTGTAATAGCGTCATTATACCAGTGACCCCTGAATATCTTTCAGCGAAGGGATTAGGGCTTCTAGTGAATAATATAAATAGAATAAAGAAAAGAATTAATCCTAATATAGAAATAGATGGAGTTCTCATTACAATGTTAAACCAAAGAACTAATCTATCAAAGGAAATGTTAAAAGCGCTAAATGAAACTATCGAATTCGTGAAAGATAAGTTTAATTTAGACATGAAAATATTTGAAAGTAAAATACCTATATCAGTTAAAACAGGAGAAGCAATACTTAATAAGAAGAGTGTAATTGAGTATGATCCTAAAAACAAAGTATCGGAAGCATATCAATACTTTGCATGGGAATGGGGTGAAATTTAGAAATGGCAAAACCTAGTGTAATTAATTTAAATGATTTATTTGGA
>CAYMGW010000132.1:0-6592 GCA_964390085.1 uncultured Tissierella sp. | reverse complement strand
AAGGACTTCCATTTACTTTTAAATCATTTAGACCAATAGAAGAGGCTATAGTTACATCAGGTGGAGTATCTACAAAAGAAATAAATCCTTCTACAATGGAATCAAAACTAGTGCAAGGCTTATATTTTGCAGGAGAAGTTATTGATGTAGATGCTTTAACTGGAGGATATAATTTACAGATTGCTTATTCTACCGGTTATTTAGCTGGAAGTAATATATAATTTAAGTTTTAAATAGCTTATTTTTATTATTTATTTCAGTTACTAAACTGTCGAAATATTGTTTGTAATTAATCTAAAATAGCTTGTTTACTATAAGATTTTAATATATAATTATTAAGGGAGTGATGCCATGAATATTGTAAGTATTAGAGGAGCTATCACCGTTCCTGAAAACTTGGTTTCTAGTATACTGGATGGCGGGAACTTTTAATTGGAATTGAAAAAGAGAATAATATAGATCGGGATAAGGTTATTAGCATAATATTTTCTTGTACTAATGATTTAGATAAAGTCTATCCTGCTAAAGCGGCAAGGGATCTTGGTTATACAAATGCTGGATTAATGTGCTTTAACGAAATGTACGTTAAAGGAAGCCTTTGTAAATGTATTAGACTAATGGTGCTTTATAACTCGATAGTAAATCAAAAAGATGTGAAGCAGTTTATTTGAAAGACGCGAAAATTTTAAGGCCTGATTTGTCAAATAATGCCTAAGCCACCCAAAGGTGGTTATTATTTTGTAATTGGAAACTCTTTTATTGGAGGGATATTATGTTAGATAAAAATATTACGATTGCCATAGATGGACCAGCAGGAGCTGGAAAAAGTACTATTGCAAAAAAGGTAGCTGAAATCTTATCTATTGAATATATGGATACAGGTGCTATGTATAGGGCTTTAACTTTAAAAGTATTGAAGCTTGGAATAAATCCTAAGTCAACAGATGATGTTGTTGCAGTTATGAAAAACACTTCTATTGATTTTAAAGACAATCATATTTACCTTGACGATATTAAAGTAGACAAGCAAATAAGAGAAAACATTATTAATAAGAATGTTTCTTTTGTTGCACAAATAAAAGAGGTAAGAGAAGGTATGGTTAAAATTCAACAAGAACTGGCTAAAACAAAGTCCGTTATTATGGACGGTAGGGATATAGGTACTGTAGTTCTTCCAAATGCAGACTATAAATTTTTCCTTACAGCAAGCGTCGAAGAAAGAGCCAATAGAAGATATAAAGAGTTATTGGAAAAAGGGGAAGAAGAAATATCTTATGAACAGATAAAAAAAGAAATAGAAAATAGAGATAGAATAGATAGCACTAGAGAAGTTTCTCCATTAATAGAAAGTAAAGATGCATATAGACTTGATACAACTAATAAAACTATAGAAGAATGTGTAGAAGAAATTATAGATATAGTTAAAAGGAGGTAATTATATGTATCTCTATAATGTAGCAAAAGTATTAGCAAATATAATCTTTAGAATATTATATAGAATTGAGGTTCATGGTAAGGAAAATATAATAAAAGAAGGAAGATTAGTGTTATGCTCTAATCATATAAATAATTTAGATCCTATTATTTTATCAATTGTATTTCCTAGACAAGTTTGCTGGATGGCAAAGAAACAAATTTTTAAGAGTAAAATATTAGCTTATTTATTAAATAAAATTGGAACATTCCCTGTTGATCGTGAAGAATCGGATTTATCAGCAATAAAAAATGCATTAAGGGTTCTTAAAAAAGAAGGGGTATTAGGAATTTTTCCAGAAGGAACTAGAGTTAAAAAAATTAATGTAGAAAATGCAAAACCTGGAATTGCATTAATAAGTATAAAAGCTCAATCGCCAGTTTTACCAGTTTATATTGAAGGAACTTTTAGGCCTTTTAGTAAGATTAAAGTTTATTTTGGTGAGCTTATTGATTATTCCAGCATCTACGATAAAAAATTAACTACAGAAGATTATCGTTTACTTAGCAAGGATATTCTACAATCAATATACTCAATTAAATCTAAAGAGGAGGAAATATAGTGGAGATAATAATAGCTGATAACGCTGGATTTTGCTTTGGTGTGAATAGAGCTGTGGATATTACAACTAATGCCCTTTCAATCTCTAATAAGGATATTTATTCACTTGGTCCATTAATCCATAATTCTCAAGTGGTAAAAAGATTTGAGCAAATGGGTTTAAAAACTACTGATGATATAGAAGAAATTGAAAATGGTAGAATAGTAATAAGATCACATGGAGTAAGCAAAGCTACTATTGATAAGATAAATGAGATGAATTTAGAAATTATTGACAGTACTTGTCCTTATGTAAAATCTGTTCACAAGAGGGTTGAAGAATATCAAAATCAAGGATATAATATAGTAATAATTGGAGATTCAGAGCATCCTGAAGTAATTGGGATAAATGGATGGTGCAATGATAAGGCATTTATTGTAAATTCATTAGAAGAGGCAACAAAATTGCCTGAAATGGATAAAATATGTGTAGTTTCTCAAACAACTAATACACAGGAAAAATTTGAAACTATATCAAAGATAATTAAAGAGAAAGGTAAGGAAGTTAAGATATTTAATACAATTTGTAATGCTACGAATTTACGACAAAAATCATGTAAAGAAGTGGCAAGTAAAGTTGATGCTATGATTGTAATAGGTGGATATCATAGCTCAAATACAAATAAGTTGGTAGAAATTAGTAAGAAATACTGCAATTATGTATATCATATTGAAACTTCAAAAGAATTACCTTTACAAATGCTATCAAAATTTAATAAAATAGGAATAACAGCAGGTGCTTCTACACCTGATTGGATAATTAAGGAGGTAGTTGAAATAATGGACAATATTAACAACAATGAAATGATGGAGGCAATTGAAAACTCTTTTACTAAAATTCATAGGGGAGATATACTAAAAGGTGAAGTAATTTATGTTACAAATAATGAGGTTATGGTCAACATAAATTATAAATCTGATGGTATAGTTAATAGAGAAGAGTTATCTAATGATCCAGATGTAAAACCTAAGGATTTATATAAAGTAGGAGACGAAATAGATGTTTATGTAGTTAAATTGGATGATGGTGAAGGAAATGTTGTACTTTCTGCAAAAAGAGTAAATGATTTTAAAAACTGGGATGCAATTGAAAAAATATTTAATGATAAAGAAAGAGTAGAGTGTAAAGTTTTAAATAATATTAAAGGTGGACTTTCTGTATTAGTTAACGGAGTTAGCAGTTTTATGCCTGCTTCTCAAGTTTCTATTAAATTTGTATCTGATTTAAGTATATATAAGGGTAAGACTTTAATAGCGAAGATTATTGACTTCGATAAAGAAAAGAAGAGAATTATTTTATCCAGAAAAGAAGTGGAAAGAGAAGAATTAAATAATAAAAGAAAAGAGTTATGGGCAAGCCTAGAAGTAGACCAAATAGTAGAAGGTGTTGTACAAAGATTAACTGACTTTGGTGCTTTTGTTGATTTGGGAGGAGTTGATGGATTAATCCATATATCAGATTTATCTTGGAATAGAGTAAAACATCCATCAAATGTTGTTAAAGAGGGTCAAAAAGTTTTAGTTAAAGTATTATCCCTTGATAAAGAAAAGAATAGAATTTCTTTAGGCTTAAAGCAAACTATCGAAGAACCATGGACTGCTTTTTCTAAAAATGTAAATGTAGGGGATGTTGTTGAAGGAACTGTTGTGAATTTATTGGACTTTGGTGCATTTGTTAGACTAAAAGAAGGAGTAGATGGATTACTTCATGTTTCACAGATATCAAAAGAACATATTAATAAACCTGCAGATGTATTAAAAGTAGGTGAAAAACTTAATGTTAAAGTTATTGACATTAATGAGGAAGAAAAGAAAATTAGCTTAAGCTTAAAAGATGCTTTAGAAACAAATGAAGCAATAGAAGAAAATATCTCTTTAAATGAAGAATCAGAGATAACTATTGGAGATATTGTAGAGAAGAATTAATAATTTGTTTTTAATTAAGGGTTTTGATGTAATCAATAAATTACATTAAAGCCCTATATTGCATTTTTGATAAACTATCTAGGGGGTAAAAATGGACAAGTATGAAATGTTTAAAAAAAATGTTAACGAACTAATTAATGTAGATTTGAACTATTATAAAGAAAAACAGATGAAAAGAAGAATATCATCTCTTTTAACTAGAAATAATTTCAAAGATTTTGATGATTATTTTATTGGATTAAAAAATGATAAAAATCTTTTAGAACAGTTTATTAACTATTTGACAATAAATGTTTCTGAATTTTACAGAAATCCTTCTCAATGGGATGTACTTAAAAAAGATATTATTCCTTCTTTAATGGTTAAGAATAAAAGAGGATTAAAAATTTGGAGTGCAGCTTGTTCTACTGGTGAAGAGCCTTATTCTTTAGTTATGATGTTATCTAATTTTTTCCCTCTAAGAGATATAAAGATATTAGCAACAGATATTGATGAGGAAGCAATGAATAAAGCGAAATTAGGGATTTATAGCGAAAAGTCACTAGCAAATTTGCCTCGAGAATTTAAAGAAAAGTATTTCAGTAAAATTGAAAGCTCATATAAAATATCAGACGATATTAAAAAATGTGTTGAATTTAAGAAAATGGATTTATTAAAAGATAGGTTTCCTTCAAATATGGATTTAATAACTTGTCGTAATGTTATGATTTATTTTACAGAGGATGCAAAAGAACTTTTATATTCTAAATTTTATAATTCCTTAAATGATAATGGAATATTATTTGTGGGAAGCACTGAGCAAATAATTATGCCTGAAAAACATAAGTTAAAGGCAGCAAGAACCTTTTTCTATGGAAAAATAATTTAATTATTTAATAAAATCTTAAAATAAAGGAGGGTATAAAATTGGATACAAAAATATTTTTAGAGCTATTATGTAACGGCAAAGGTATTTCAGGGTATGAATACACTTTAAAAGATACGATAATATCAGCTTTTAGTGAGTATACTGATGATATTGTAGTAGACAGGCTTGGGAATGTTATAGCATTGAAAAAAGGAACACCAAACACAAATAATGTGAAAATAATGCTTGCAGCACATATGGATGAAATTGGTCTAATGGTAAAGGATATTGAAGAAAATGGATTTATTAGATTTACTAATATAGGTGGAATTGATCCTAGGACTATATTAGGTCAAGAAGTTATCGTACATGGTAAGGACGATTATTTTGGTGTTATAGGATCTAAACCTCCTCATTTACAAGAACCATCAGAGCATGATCAAGCTATAAAGATGGAAGATATGATTATAGACATTGGATACTCAAAAGAAAAGGTTGAGGAACTTGTAAGTATAGGGGATTCAATAACTATTAAAAGAAAGATGGTTGATCTTCAGGGTACAAGAGTATCAGCTAAAGCTTTAGATGATAGAGCTGGGATAGCAGTTATTTATGAGTGCATAAGAGAGTTAAGTAAGATGAAACATGAAGCTGATGTATATTTTGTATCCACAGTACAAGAAGAGGTAAGCATGGCAGGAGCATTAGTTAGCTCTTATAAAATTAATCCAGATATAGGTATTGCTGTGGATGTTGGGTTTGGAACAACCCCTGAACTTTCTAAATCTAATTCATTAGAATTAGGAAAAGGGCCTGGAATTACCTTAGGTGGAAATATTCATCCAACACTTCGAAAGAAACTAACTGAAGTAGCAGGAGAATATAATATTCCATTCCAAATGGAAATAGACCCAGGATTGACTGGAACTGATGCAAGAGCAATGATGATAACCAGAGAGGGAATTCCTTCCTTAGTACTATCAATACCACTAAGATATATGCATACATCTGTTGAAGTGGTTGATATGGTTGATATAAAGCATACAGCCAAACTATTAGCATTCTTTATTGCTTCTATTTCTAATGAGAATTTGGAGGGATTATTATGCTACTAAAACAACTAACAGAATTGTCGGGAGTATCTGGCAATGAAAAGGAAGTTAGAGACTTAATAATTGCTGAGATAAAAGATTATGTTGATAGTCTAAAAATAGACAGAATAGGTAATATTATTGCATATAAAAAAGGTAAAGATACTAATAAAAAATTAATGATTACAGCACATATGGATGAAGTAGGATTACTTATTAAAGAAATTGATAGTATGGGGTTACTTAAATTTACCACAGTAGGTGGAATAGATAAAAGAATTTTAGTATCAAAACCTGTTTTAGTTGGAAAAGATAAAATTATGGGTGTGATTGGTGCAAAACCAATTCATCTTCAGAAAAGAGAAGAGTGGAAGAGAGCTTTATCTTTAGATGAATTATATATAGATATAGGTGCAAAATCTAAGGAAGAAGCCGAAAAATTAGTAAGTATTGGAGATTATGTATCATTTGCATCTGATTATGTAGAATTTGGAGAGGGCCTAGTTAAAGCAAAAGCACTTGATAATAGAGTTGGATGTTCACTTTTAATTAATCTAATTAAAGAAATAAAAGATATTAGTTTTTATGCTGTTTTTACGGTAATGGAGGAGATTGGATTAGTTGGAGCTGGCCCAGCAGCTTATGAGGTTAATC
>CAYMGW010000131.1:0-6603 GCA_964390085.1 uncultured Tissierella sp. | reverse complement strand
TTTACAAATGGAGGCCTTATTGATACTGGTGGAAAGCTAGATGTGGCTATGAAAGGCAGTGGCTTCTTTAAGCTCCAAGGTGAAAACGGAGAAACTCTTTATACTAGAAATGGCTCATTTGCCATAACAGATGGATATTTATCAGATTTAGATGGAAGAAGAGTATTAGGAAGAAATGGACAAATTCCTTTAAATGGTGGGAGTATAGATATTTTAAGTGATGGCTCTATTTTGATAGATGATGAATTTGTGGATGTTTTAGATGTAGTAGATATTAACAATAAAGAATTCCTTAGGAAAAGAGGAGATAATCTTTTCTATATGGCAGAAAATACTGTAGCCGAAGAAAATATATTTAATGGGGAAGTATTACAAGGATATCTAGAGAGTTCCAATATGAATCCTATATCTGGTATGGTGGAGATGATAACTTTATTAAGAGAGTTTGAGGCAAACCAAAAGGTAATTAGGATGCAAGATGAAATGTTAGAAAAAGCAGCTAACGAAATAGGAAGAGTGTAGGAGGTATAATATGAGATCATTATGGACTGCAGCTACAGGTATGAAATCACAACAATTTAATATAGATACTATATCTAATAATTTAGCTAATGTGAATACAACTAGCTATAAGGTGCAAAGGGCAGAGTTTAAAGACTTATTTTATGCAAATATAAAAAGAGCTAATATAAATGATGACCAGGGAAGACCTGTTAATCTTGAAGTAGGACATGGTGTTATGCCAATAGCTACTAAAAGAGATTTTAGGACAAGTAGTTTTATTGAGACTGAAGGAGCTTTTGATTTTGCTTTAAATGGAGAAGGATTTTTTGCAGTAGAGCTACCAAATGGAGATATAAGGTATACTAGAGATGGAAGCTTTAAATTAAGTATAGATGGAGATGAAGCTACTTTAGTTACCTCTGAAGGTTACTTTGTACTTAGTGAAGACGATGATTTAATCACAATAGAAGCAGGCGTTAAAGATATTACCGTTGATGAACTAGGATATATCTATGGTAAGGATGAAGATGATGAAACCGTTGAGATTGGAAGACTAATGTTAGTAAATTTCATGAATCCAGAAGGTCTTGAGTCCCAAGGTCAAAACCTATATAAAGCAACAGCTGCTTCTGGTGAAGAGATATTTTTAGAGGCTGAAGAAATGGATACTAGAGTTATACAAGGATATTTAGAAGCCTCAAATGTTCAAGTGGTAGATGAAATGGTAAAGATGATTACTGCCCAAAGAGCTTATGAAATCAATTCAAAAACAATAACTACTTCTGACGAAATGTTGCAAATGGCTAATAACCTAAAGAGATAATGGAGTGAGCTAAGTGGAAATATCACCAATTAACAATATTATAAATACAGATAAAGATCCTTCTTTAGTCCAAAAAAAAATAGATAATTTGAAACAAAATGAAGATGATAAAAAATTAATGGATGTATGTCATGAATTCGAAAGTATATTTATCTATATGATGCTAAAGGAAATGAAAAAAACTGTTCCTGACGAAAATGGTTTTATAGAAAAATCTCAAGGGACACGTATATTTGAAGAAATGCATCTAGAAGAATTATCTAAGGAAATGACTAAAGGAGATAATAGTATAGGTATAGCTAAGATGCTATACGATCAATTTAAAAATGGTTATGTAAAACTATAAAAAAATGACTTAGGAATAATCTTCCTAAGTCATTTTCAATTATTTACCTACTTTAACTCCTGGCTTTTCAAATAGGGGAGAAATTTCATAAGTTACATCAGAACCGTTGACTATAAATTCGATAATGGATAAATTATAGATATCTTCTGGTTTTCCTAAAGCCTTAGTATTTAATCCAATATATCTTATACCATCTATTAAATCTGAAGTATTAGAATTACCTCCATGTACAACAAATATATTTTTGCCTTTTTCGTGAGCTTGTACTAAATACTTATGAAGAAGCTCTGCTTCTAAAGTATCTGCAAATCCATTTGAACCAAATATTGGTGTAGAGAAGAAAAGTACAATATTATTTTCTGCTCTATTGTCTAAATCATATTTTAAATGATTCCACTGAGCAGCATTAGTTTCTCTAATACCATTCTTACTAGTATTTACATTTATGAAAACAACATCTTGATGCTTATTTTTATTATAGGCTCCAGAAGCATCAATTCTTGCATAACTAGTTAATCCTTTTGCAAACTCATTTGACATTCCATTTAGAGAAATAGCTATATTATGTTTATTTATTCTGGATTTGATTTTAGAGCTAGCATCATATTTTACTAATTCATTTAATCCCTTTGGTTCCATGAATACAGCAAAGGAAAAACCATCCTTGTTAACAGTGTTTTTAATATTTTTGTTATCCTTTAAAGTGCTTGGAGTAGGAAGTACTACACTACCAAGTGTAGGAGGATAAAAGGCAGTTAAACCATCAAATAGCAATTCACCAGATTGTTTCTTTAAATTATCTGTTTCAACAGGATAAATTTTTTCTAAGGAGATAGGATAGGAAACGTTTGTTGGTATATTAGTAGTTACAAACTGCCATCCAGTCCAGTCAATGGTTTTTATGAAATCAATTGTATGTGAATTGCCCTTGCTATCTTTTATAGTACCTCTTAACCAACTACCACTATTATCTCCATTTACCCATAGACCTAATTTTCTTGGTATACCTTCTATAGGTAGTCCAATATTCTCGCCATTCATTAGAGTTAGATATGCTGCTCTAGTATTTTCCCCTTGAGAGAAATCATACTTTAATGATATAGATGAATTTCCTTCCTTTGCATCAGCACTAAGGTTTATTCCTCCTTGTACTGTTTCAGGATATGAAGCGAATCTAAATTTATCAAGGGATTCAAATTTTTCTATTAGTTTACCTTCACTGCCTACAGACACTAAAATATTTTCAACTCCTTCACCTAACTTAGCAGTAAGAACACCTGCTATAGAGCTATTAGCACTATGAAATACTCCGTTTGTTACATTTCCAATATTATTTATAGTTGTAAATGTAATATCTTCAGGATATATCTTAGCTTGATATCCATTTTCATCTTTACCATAGAAAATAGGTAAAGCTCTTTCACTATTTATATCCATATTAAAATTAGATAGATTAGTAGTAATATCCTTTACATTACCTAGGACATTAAGGTCTATGGAACCAACTATATCGTCATATTTAGCCATAATTTTTGCCTTCCCTTGAGACAGAGCCTTGAAAGTATTACCATCTATGTTGCCATTTACTCCTTCTTGAGTAAATATAAGCTTGGATTCATCAATGTCTACAGGATTATGATACTGATCATAGCCTTTCACTTTAAATCTTCTTGTAGTATTTACAAACATATTATTATCATCAGTTGATACTTTAATATAAGATAACTCACCTACTGGAGCATTGGAAAATACTCCTACACCGTTTACTACGGGCCTTTCAGAACCTTCAGAAGGTTTATTTACTATTGTGGCTTTTTCTTCATCAATTGGCTTTATAGCCATGGCAGTAGAACCGCCACCGTCTAAATTAATTGCGTTATAAGCACCCTGTTCTCTAAGTATTGCTCCAAACATTTCTTGACTTACTCCTTTAAAGGAAGCATCTCTACCATCTATAGTTACTAAAATTATTTCTGTCCCATCTTTATTGATTCCAATTCCAGTTCTAGGAGCATTTCCTGGTGAATCAAGGTCGGGACGGTTTAATTCTCCATTTTTAAGGACATAGCTTCCTCCTCCTATGGAAAACTTAATATTGTTAATATCTGGGGTACTGGATATATTAAGCTTTACGGAATCTCCTACGGAAAACTTTAAAAGTTCTTGTGACTTTTGATAACCCCTTACTATTAATACATAACCATCTTCAGGAATATCTACGGCTTCTTGACCAACTCTTACATCTGTGACTATATCATTTTCCACAACTACCTCTACTAAATCATTATGGAATTTAGTTCCTATTGATTTAGGACCCCAGTGTTTATTAAGGAGGGTTACAGCATCGAAATATGTGGATACATTGTTTATAGCATTTATATTTATTTTGTTTCCAGTTGTAATATTAATGGCTTCCATTTGTCTCTGGAAATAGTCTATTTTAGCAGTATTTAAAAAATCTATAAAGAATCCAGGAAGTAATGGCTTAGCATCATCCCTACGAGCAGTTAATAGTTCACCATTTTCTATTAATGCGCCTAGAGTTGATGGTATTGGGTTATAGTTGAAAAAGTCACCATTTATTCCTGCTACAGCATTATGCTTTTCAACCATAGAACTAACCTTGTCCCTATTTGGCATACCACTAGGATTTATTAAGCTCTTTATTTCAGTATGAGGATCTAATAAATTAATTCTAAGGACATTTATGTTCCACCATCCAGCAGTAGTGAAACGCATTATTTTTTCATGGACAACTCCAGAGGAAATATTATTTTTTTCAATACTTTCATATATTGAATATGGCATATTTACAGTAATTTTATTTGCTAAAACTGGTCCAGTAGACGTAAAAATAGTTGTAGCAGCTAATAAAGATACAAATACCTTCTTTAAATTTTTTTTCATAATCTCACCTCTTAATATTTTGTGTAATTATTTGGTAGAAGTTTTTAATCCTACCTTTTTTTCCTATGATTGCTTGTACATCATATTATATAATCTAAATATATCAATTGGGTTACAAACATATTACAAGTTGAGGACAATGGAATTAAACAAAAAATAAAAAAAGGACTAAATATTTTTTTAGTCCTTTTCGTTGATGGTCGGGGTGAACCGTGCCACGTTGCTGTCTAAATTTCTTATTTTTATTGCTGTCTATGGGATTGTTGAAAATCTCCATATCATACCTATCTTCATATATAACAACTCTATAAACAAACATATTAATAACCTTCTTCTGTTGAGCTGCAGGCATAGATTTGAAATCTTTATGGACATACATAAAGGCATATATTTCATCCCTAGAGCAAGAGGATTTCTTAAGTTCCAGCTCTCCTTTTAATATAAAGTTCTCTAGTTCCTGTTTTTCTTCTTCTTGGTTTTAAATCCATTACTATTTAGTTCATTTAATATTTCACCGTAGGTATAACCGTCTAAGTACATTCTATATATTATGTTTACAGCTATAGCTTCATGTTCGTTTATAGCAAGTTTTCTATCTGGGGCTACATCATATCCTAGTGGGGGAATTCCTCCATTGTGTACTGCAAGTACTGCATTCTCATAATGACCTTTTTTTACTTCCCTTGATAGATTAGCACTATAGTATTCAGCCATTCCTTCAAGAACGGACTCTAGGATTATTGATTCAGGACTATCATCTAGTTTCTCCAGGATTGAGACTACTCTCACACCATTAAGTTTTAATTGTCTTTTATAAAAAGCACTGTCATATCTGTTCCTGGCAAATCTGTCAAATTTATGGACCAATACTGTATCAAATATTCCTGATTTACTATCATTAATCATTCTCAAAAAATCTTCTCTGTTATCAGTGGTAGCTGTCAATGCTTCATCTTTGCGTATGTCTATTATATTAATATCTTCGTTGGTACTATAAAAAGTGTAAATGCAAGACATCAAATAAATGATTTTGAGTATTTGCACTTATTTTTTTACAATAAGAGAGTAATTGGCCTGGCGTGGGTCTTTTTGGATTATAACATCCGTCATAAAAACTGTCAGCCATCTCTTATTGTAGGTATTCGCTTAAGCAGGTTGAACTAATTGACGTTCGCGTAACTAACCAAAATGAAGGGAAATAAGTGCAGATGGATAGCAATTACAAAAATAAATCATGGAGGTTATTATGATAAGTGTAGGAATAGAAGTATCAAAAGAAAAAAGCATGGTTTGTATTTTAAAACCATATGGAGAGGTAGTTCTATCACCGTTTGAAGTCATGCATGCAGAAGAAGCTGTTACAGAATTAGCTAATAAGATACTTGAATTAGAAGGAGAGGTAAAAGTAGTTTTAGAAGCAACAGGAGCCTACCATTTACTATTATTAAGTATTTTTTTAGAGAAAAGATATTTGTAAGTATCATAAATCCTTTAGTCATGAAAAAATATGCTTCCACATCTATTAGAAAAGGGAAGACAGATAAAATTGATTCTATACGGATTGCAAATTATGGGATAGATAATTGGTTTCATTTGACTAAGCATGAAGCGAATGAAGAGACATATGAAGAATTAAAGTTTCTTGGTAGACAATGTTCTCATTATATAAAGATAAAAATTGACAGTATGTTGGCACTTACTAGTATTCTTGATAGGACTATGCCAGGAATTAAGAAGTTATTGTCAGGAAAAAGATCTGATAATCCAACCAAAGATAAGCTAAGTGATTTTGTAGAGTATTATTGGCATTATGATAACATTACAAAGCTAACGGAATCAAAGTTCGTTGAAAGTTATCAGAAATGGGCTAAAAAGAAGGGATACCACGCAAGTGAGTCCAAGGCAAGAAAAATCTACGCGATGGCAAGCAGTGGTATTCCAACTCTTCCTTCCAGAACACCATCGACCAAAATGCTTGTACTGGAATCTGTTAGAGTTCTTAAAGAAGTTAATAAAACTCTAT